>JAPHTE010000232.1 GCA_026196445.1 Lysobacterales bacterium | reverse complement strand
GCGATACTGGGATGAGTAAAGGCACGCTCCAGGTAGGTGAAGCTGCCGCCGTCGGAGTGATACGACAAACCGAGCCGGACGTAACTTCGTCCTGTCAACAGAGCAACCAATCCCCCAATGGCAAAAGCAACAGGTGCAGCGTGACCGGAAAGGCTGACCGACAGGCCAAGCACGGAAAAGATGCCACCGCCAACCATCCCGCCAACCCCAAGGGCAACCAGTTCTTTGAGCCCCAGTTTCTCACTTGATGGTTTTGCCATGTCGGTAATCACTCTCGGGGCATGCTGGGAACACAAAAAAAATCAGTCTCCCTGTGGCAGATCAATTTTATATCTTGTTACCCCGTCTGCCCTCGATCCACTAACGCCAAGAATAACAAGTATAACGGAGGGAGATCCTCTTTATTCAGGTTTGAATAATCTGACAAGCGTCACCAATGCAAGCTTGAATAACCACGGATGGTCCCGCATTAAAAATAATTAATCTTGCGTCCACCGTGGCGTAAGGCCTGTTAGCCGATCATCTTCTCCAAGGCCCCGCAAGTAGACACGAATTCCAGCGCGGGCAAAACAGCAACTACCATGAAATAGGAGACAGAACATGATCAAGAAACACACTCTCACGACAACGGTCAGCACTTTATTGGCGGCTGGCATGGTCGCCGCCGGCGCGGCTTCAGTCATGGCCGCGGAGAAAACGGCCAAGGGCGCCGAGGAATCGACCCAGGCGCAACAGGACCTGGTCCGGGTCTCGGAAGACGCCATGCTGGGCATGCAAGACATGAACCGTGCCCGAATGGCCCTGTTCAACGGTCAGCCCGGAATGGCCAGAACCCAGATCGACGCTGCCGTTACACGCATCAATGCCGCAGTGGAGGAGGCCGAGACCTATGCGGTTGATGTCGATCAGGAAAACCAGGACGACTGGTACATTCCGTTCGATACGCAGCTCGCGGTGACGGACGCCTGGGTGCCGGAAAACACCAAGTCGGATATGCAGGAAAAAACCAGCAAGCATGCCGGTAAGGACGAAATGAAAAAGCTCGACACGGATTTCACGTTGAGTGAAGTCGATATGGCCATGTCTGCCGGCATGGTGCCGGTCAAGTTTGCACAGGAGCACATCATCAAGGCCTCTAAGCTAATCTCCGAAGGCCAGTTCTATGACGCGAACCTGGCGCTGAAGGCCGTCGATGACGCCGTGATTGTTCAGACATATGCGATCGACGATACGATGGAAGACGATAGCGCCACCGACTCCACCAGCTGATCCATGGCCACTTCGGACGGAGCGCGTTTCTCACGGAACGCGCTCCGTCATTGCATGTCCAATGCAGCACACCCGGAAACCACGATGCGCGTTCTACTCATTGAAGACGATGACCACCTGGCCAGCTACCTGAAGCAGGGTCTGCAAGAGACCGGTATGGTGGTTGACCGGGCAGCTGATGGCCATGACGGATTGTTCTTGGCGACTGGCGAGCCTTACGATGCACTGATCATCGACAGGATGCTGCCAAAGCTCGACGGCCTGTCCATTGTGCGAACGCTTCGCGCCTCTGACAACCACGTCCCGGTACTTATCCTGAGCGCGCTGGGCGAGGTTGATGACCGGGTCAAGGGTCTGCGCGCAGGTGGCGACGACTACCTGGTGAAACCTTTCGCTTTCTCAGAACTGCACGCCAGGCTGGAGGCTTTGTTTCGTCGAGGGTCAAGCGAGGCGCCGCTGACACGGTTGAGCGTTGTCGACCTCGAAATGGACCTGCTGTCACGCGAGGTCAGCCGCGCGGGAAATCCCGTAGAACTGCAACCGCGGGAATTCCGCTTGCTCGAATACTTGATGCGCCATGCAGGACAGGTCGTCACGCGAACCATGCTGCTGGAACACGTGTGGGATTACCATTTCGACCCCCAGACCAATGTCATCGACGTTCATGTCAGTCGTTTGCGCGCAAAGATAGATCGTGACTTCGAACCACAGCTACTGGAAACCGTTCGCGGTGCCGGGTACCGACTCCGTGATACCGCGTAAACTGCTGCGTAGTTCTATCTTCCGCTTGGCCCTGTTCTACACCGGCCTGAGCACCGTCTCCATGCTGTTGCTTCTGGTTTTCATTTACTGGGCAACGGCCGGTTACATGGCTCGTGAGATCGATGCCACCATCGACGAGGAAGTGCTGGGCCTGGAAGAGCAGTATCACAATCGCGGTATCAATGGCATCAAAGCCGGCATTGAGGAGCGCATCTCGCTGTCGTCCAACCGCGATGCCCTGTACCTGCTTGGTGACGGCCGATACCAGCCAATGGTCGGCAACCTTGACCGTTGGCCGATTGCGGCGAAGGACAAGCCGGGGTGGCTCCGGTTCACCCTGCCAGGTGCCGCCGACGATGACTCACCGGAAGTGCCTGCCCGGGCTCGCAGCTTCGATTTACCCAACGGCATGCATTTATTGATCGGGCACGACCTCCGCGATCTAGAGGCCACACGGGGGCTATTCATCGATGCCCTGGGTTGGAGTGTGGCGCTGACGCTGGGTATCGCGTTGGGGATCGGGCTGATCATGAGCTTCCGGGTCTCACACCGAATTGAGACCATCAACCAGACCAGCCGTGAAATCATGGAAGGCGACCTGTCGCAACGCATCCCCGACCTGAGCAGTGGCGATGAGTTTGATCAACTGGCGTCCAACCTTAACCGAATGCTGGATCGAATCCAGGCGCTGATGACCTCCGTGCACAGAGTATCAGACCATATTGCTCACGACCTGCGTACGCCATTAAGCCGGCTGCGCACGCGCCTGGAGCAGATCAAGAACCGGGCGGCGGGGTCTGCCGGGGATACCGTCGAACGGGCGATCGAGGATGTTGACGACCTGCTGGCCACATTTAACGCCCTGTTGCGAATTGCCCGCATCGAATCGGGCAGCCCCGCGTCGTCATTTGTAGTACTTGACCTGCAGGACTTGCTGCGGGACCTCGCCGAGTTGTACGAGCCCGTCGCGGCCGACAAGGAGCAACAGATCGAGGTTCTGAGTCGCGAACGCTCTTCGGTCGAGGGCGACCGCGACCTGCTGTTCCAGGTGTTGGCCAACCTGGTAGACAATGCCATTAAGTACACCCCGCCAGGGGGTACGATCACGCTGGCTGCCGCCGCCTCCCCAGCGGGTAGCCAGGTCGAGGTTACCGATACCGGTCCGGGTATCCCGCGGGATTTGCGCGAAAAGGTTTTCCAGCGGTTTTACCGTTGCGATACAAGCCGATCGACCACCGGCAGTGGTCTCGGACTCAGCCTGGTTCGCGCAATCGTCGATTTGCACGGGGCACGGATCAGACTTTCGGACAACAAGCCGGGATTACGCGTTACGATTGTTTTCAGGCCGCCACCACGCGATACGGAAAGTTCTGGCAAATAAGGCCAGAAGCGGATTCTTTCTGGAAGAATTAAATTACCGGTTTACACCTTCCCGCGAACAGCCTATTTGCGATCAGTTGAAATTCCCAGCAACTGGTAGGGCGGGCACCAACGCAGCAAGCCGGTCAGCAACGGCAGCAGGCCGATTGCACCCCACCAAGACTGGTAATATAGCCCGGCAGCGATGATGACTACCCCGACGGCCAGTCGGATTGTACGGTCGGATTTTCCAATATTCGTTTGCATGTTTTGAACCCTCCTGAAAGCGGTTTCTCAAGCATCATATCCCATTCAGAGAAGGGCCAACAGTCGTTCAGTAGAACTGCTGTGATTCGATTCAGTGCAGATAACGAAAGACGCACCTCGCGAACGAGTTGTTCGCGAGGTGCCTGTTGCACTTGAAGTGGATTTCAGCCCCTCGAGGTATATGCCAAACGCACCCGGGTCCAGATCAACATGCATGCAGATTGCGAGGGTGTAAATTGAGTATAGACGTTGAATTGATACGTGCATGAAGGTCAGTCCGTTTTATGACCGCGGACGCTTAACCGCCAAGCAACTGGCCGGTTCGGCCGGTGAGGATCGCCAGGTAGTTGCCCAGCGCATAACCGATCAGGGCCATCAGGATGGAGGCCGGCACCAGCGTTTCGCGGTGGTGTGCGGCGACGATGGGCGCCGATGCCGCGCCGCCGACGTTGGCGGCCGAGGCGATCGCCACCGTGTGCACGTCTACCTTGAACAGCCAGGCGCCGGTGAGGATGAAAATGCCGTGGATGAAGATCCAGACATAGGCCATCATGATGAACGCACCCATGGTGGCAAAACTGGCGTCGCTGAGGTCCATGGTCGCGCCGACCCGCGCCACGTAAACATAGATGATCGCCATGGCGATGGGCTGTGCCGTGGGTAAACGCCGGGCCGGTGTCACCGAGGCGATCAGCGCAAAGGTCGTGACCAGCAGGATCAGCCAGGTACCGGCCGTGATCACCGTGGCGCCACCGACAACCACGGGTGGCAGTACCTCGGACAGGGTCAGGGATATCCAGGTGAAACCGATCGCCAGCAGGGCAAGGTACAACAGGCTGGTCATGGTCGGGGCGTTTTCCTTGTCATTGAATTCCGCGGCCGCGCTTTCCATCTGTGCAATGCGGTTTTCCGGTACCTTCATCCAGCGGTTGAAGCGGTCCGCAAAAGCCTTGCAACCAAGCAGGATGGGTAACCAGATCAAATACACCATCTGGTCGGCCGCCGCTGCCATGGTCAGGTCTTCGGCCGTGCCTTCGAGTCCCGCGTGGGCTGCGGTCATGTTGCCGGTGCCGCCGATCCAGCTACCCGCCAACGTGCCGAAGGCTCGCCAGCTGTCTTCGGGCAATGGGAAATAAGGCGCCCAGTGGATGGATTGCCCGAGCAGGTAGGCGATTACGCCGCCGATGACTACACCCACGCTGCCGATCAGCATGACAAAAACGCCCTTGCCCATGATGCGGACCGCGCCCAGCACATCCACCTTGATCAGCATCAACACGATGAACATCGGCAGGCCGTAGTGGCGTAAAAAGTCATAGGCCTCGCTCTTGAACGGGATCACACCGAGGTTCGACAGCAAGACCGGCGAGGCATAGATGAAGATCAACGGCGGCAGGAATTCGAATAGCTTCCAGCGTGTTTTGTGTTCCAGCCAGAACCAGAACGTGACCACGGTGACCAGCACGGTCATGACCCCAATGGGTGACGAGACGAGGGTATTGTCCATTAATGCTCCATCTGCTGTACCGGCTTGCGCAATGGGTCCAGTAGCTTACAGGCCAGTTCCAGGCCGTCCAGTAAACGCGGCGTGGCTTGGCTGATTTCATCGGCTGGCAGGTATACGAGGGCGCCATTTTTTACCGCGCGCAGATTTGGCCAATCCAGCCAGTTTTCCAGTGCCGGGGGCTCGCCCTCGACCTGGGGCGCGACCATGACCTGCGGGTCGGCGGCGATCAGTGCCTCACGGCTGATTTGTGGCGCCAGTGCTGCGAGATCTGAAAACACATTGTGTGCTGCGCACATTTCCAGGCCGCGGCTGATGATGTGTGAGCCGTTGACGGTATACAGAGGCCGCTGCGAGACCTGGTAGAAGTAGGACACGGGTAATTTTCCGGTGTTAGCCCGCCTCAGCGACTCCAGCCGTTCGCGCAATTGTGCGGCGGCGGCCAGGCCATGGTTCTCGGTGCCCGCAGCCATGGCGATATGTTGTACGCTGTCTGCGATTTGCCTTGGATGGGTGATCTCGATACGCCACACAACGAGGCCCAGTTGCTCCAGTTTTTGCAGGGCAGTCGGCGGGTTGCCCGATTGCCAGGCAATCACGAGGTCGGGTTCGAGTTGCACGATGTGTTCGAGGTCGATCCTGAAAGCGTCGCCGATGCGTGGAACCCGGGTTACCGGTGGCGGGTAATTGCTGTACTCGACGGCTCCGATCAGTTTGCTGCCGGCACCGGCGGCAAATACCAGCTCGGCCAGGTTGGGTGCCAGTGTGACGATTCTTTCGGCCGGGTGTTTCAGCACCAGGCGCGTGCCGTCCGCCTGCGGCAGGACAATGTCCGCAGCGACGGGCCAGGCCACAAAGACACCGGCCAGGCCCAAAAATGCAATCAACAGGTAACGGGAAATCCCGTGGACCACCTGGCCCGCGCTATGTCTAAGCAATCACGTCCACCAGCAACAGGATGGCGAGTACCGTGGCCCACACGCCCAGCGAGCGCCAGACCAGGTCCATGGACAGCTTGATACTGGCCATCTGGCCCTGGAGTTGGTCCGCGTAACCATCGTTCTCGGCATAGCCGTCCTTGACGATGGTACGCGCCGCGGTCAGCATGAATTCGTTATTACCCTCGAACAGACCGTGCCCGCGTTCGTCGTGGTATTTTTTCCAGGCGCTGAAAACCGCGTCGAAATCGGTGGCGACGGCCAGCGACAGCGTCATCAACTGGGCTACCGGCCATTCCATGACCTTGCACAGGCGTAGCATCAGGTCCTGCTGTTCCTCGTAAAGACCAAAGTCGTTATCGGTCAGCCAGGTCGCCAGACGGTATAACAATGCGCCGTAGATGCCCAGGAAGGCAAACCAGAAGATGATGCCGAACCAGCGTTTCATGGCCTTGCTAAAAACGGCGTTGATCGCGCAGGTCTGGCATTCGGCCGGGTCGTCCGGGATGGGCCTGTCCAGCAACGCCTCCAGGGCTTGTTTCTGTCGTTCTTCATCCTCCGCGAGGATGACCTTGCGCACATCGACATCCAGGTCACGTGGCCCGAACGTGTAAATCAGCATGACGATGGCGAACAGGAATAAACCGATCTGGCCCAGCGCGGCGTACATCAGGCCGTTGACCAGGTAAGCGGCCAGCAAAGGCAGGCCGAGGATGACCAGGAAACCGGTTGGCCCATTCCAACCCGGCAGCATTTTCAGCTTGTCGTTACACAGGTTGGTAAACGAAGCGACCCATTCAAAACGGCGCAAGCGGCGCAATTCGCGCAGAAAGTGACAAAGTGTAAATGCAATCAATATTGAGATAATGGTCATTGAACGTGCCTATTTCCCCAAAAAATCCAGCGATTTTCCTACACCTATCGTTGTGGCAGGATTATTCTAACAGTTTGCTGCGGCTTTATTCAGCGCGCGTTGGCGACGCACCAGTTCCTCGAGGTCGCCGCCGCCGTTCTTGCGGAACCAGTCAGCCAGCAACCTGAAGGCGATCGAAACCGGTGGCGACAGGCGGACTTCATCGTCCATGACCGCCCGGGTCAGCGACTCCACTGTAAACCAACGCGTTTCCTCGACCTCCGCGCTGATGCCGCTCACCCGGTCTACTGCCTCGGCGTAAAAACCGCACATTGCCGAAGCCGGAAACGGCCAGGGCTGGGACGAGACATAGCGGATGTCTGTCAGTTGCAATTGCACCTCTTCATAAACTTCCCGCACCACGGCGTCTTCCAGGCTTTCACCCGGTTCCACGAAACCGGCAAGGGTGGAAAACTGCCGTGGCCGCCACTTGGCGTTGCGCCCCAGCAGGCAGGCATCGCGATTGGTGATCAAAACGATGATGGCCGGGTCAATGCGTGGGAAGGACGCGCGACCGCATTCTTCATTGCTGCAGACCATGCGATGGCCGGCGGAGCGTAACAGGTTCGGGTTGCCACATACGCCGCAGAACGCATGGCGGTGCTGCCAGTAGTGCAGGGCCTTGGCATAGGCGAGGATGCCGGCGTGCTTGGCCGCCATGTCGATTGAGGCGCGCCGCAAATCTGAAAAAACGGCATTCGGGTACCGTTCGAGGATGGCGTCTTTCTGGCTGTCGGTGACCGATACGGCGAAATAATCGCGCACGTCATCACTACCCAGCAAGGTGGGCGGCTGGATGCGGTCCGGCTGGTCCAGTTCCCGGGGTGACAGGTAGACCGCCATGGTGCCTTCGTTGGTGCGTTGCAACAGGCTGCGGCTGCGCCACAGCGGCACCAGGCGAGTACCCGGATCCTGCAGGGTTTGCGCCACCCATTGCGCGTCGTCACGCAATTCGACCTCGCGGTTGAGCCGGACATCCGTGAACTGGTTACGCCTTGAGCGTGCCAGGTGGTCGATTCCTGTTGCTTTCACGTGGCTGGCACTCCTTCAAGGTGTTGGGTTTGAGACCGCTGTTCCTGCGTGGCTCTCCGTTTTAAGGCGGTACACTAGATCGAGAACGATGAACCACAACCACAGGTGGTCGCGGCGTTGGGATTACGGATGACAAACTGCGCGCCCTGCAGGTTCTCACTGTAATCCACTTCGGCGCCCATCAGGTACTGGAAGCTCAACGGGTCGATCAGCAAGGTTACACCGCCGTTGCGGATGGCGATATCGTCCTCGGCGCTTTCCTCGTCAAAAGTGAATCCATACTGAAATCCGGAGCAGCCCCCGCCCGAAATATATACACGCAATTTCAGTTCCGGATTGTGCTCCTCCATGATCAATTCCATGACCTTCCTGGCGGCAGCGTCCGTAAACTTGATAGCGCTTGTTAGTGATTCACTTTGCATTTGCCTAACTATGGCGGCTCGCGGCTGTTTTTTCAATTACCCGGTTGCGTTGGCTTCGTGTCTTTTGCCGGCAAGCCTGAGCCCGAGCGGTTGAACAGGTCCTGCCAATCCATCGATTGTTCGACGGGTGTTTGCAAACCCCTGGACTGCAGGCGGATGGTCAGGCGGCTGGGCTCAAAACCAACCGGCAACGTGATCAGGCGTTCGATTTGTTGAAAGTATTTGAACCGGAATTGGACAGTTTGCGCGGATTCGGGCAGCAGTTGCTCTTCCGTCAAGCGTGCGGCGACACCGTCCTGTATGCCATCGACACCAAGGTGGACCCTGCCCGAAATGACCGCGGCCCAACGCAGGTTTTGGGTCAGCGTGAAGACCAGTTGAAAGACCCTCGGTGATTGCGTATTCAGCAACTCCAGGTAGTGCACCGCCAACGGCGCTTGCGAGCCACTGGCGCCGCCCAGGCGGCGGTAAAAGGCCAGGTCAGCCTGCAGGTTGGCGATCTCGTCCTGGTGTTCGCGTTCGGATTCACGAAGCAGCGCATTGGCGCGCCTCAGCACATCGGCCTCGCGTTCGACGACGGCCACCTTCGCCTGCTCCGTTTGGAGTTGTCGCACTGCTTCCTCGAGGTCCAGTTGCAATGTCGTGACCTGGTGATTGGCACGGATCAGCTCATCCGCCACGTAATTCCTGCCGATGTAGAAAATCGCCAGGCTAATGACCAGGGCAGGTAGAGCAATATACAGGTTAGGGATTTTCATGGCTTACGTTGTCTACCGTCTCGGGTCAGCTTATCGCATGTAGAAAAAAAGCGGCCGAAGCCGCTTACTTTCCTGTAATTATTATCGCTTTTGTCTGTTGTTATCGTTGTTTTGGCAAGCCCCAACAGGATGGTTGGGGAAGTTTATACCTTGTGCAAACAGGCACGTCAAGCGCGCGTGGCTATGTGGCTAGCCCCGGAAAGGCCGTAACCAGTCCCTCGCGGGATCGCCCAGTACAAAAAAGTGCGGGTTCAGGTAGGCTTCCTTGCAGTTGTAGTCGAGCGCGGAACCGTCAAGCTTTACCACGCGACCACCGGCGGCCTCGACCACGGCCTGGGCCGCCGCGGTATCCCACTCGCAGGTGGGCCCCAGGCGCGGATAAAAGTCTGCCAGGCCTTCCGCCACACGGCAGAATTTAAGGGAGCTCCCCATGCTGGTGAGCTCATGTGGGCCGAGCTTCTCGAGTTGTTCAGCCAGTTCGGGATTGGCGTGCGAACGGCTGCCGACGACAATCGCGGGTGACGCTGCCGGTTGCCTGGTTGCAATGCCAGTTTTTGTATCACCACCCTGCTGCCGCCACGCACCTGCATTGATGGCACCAAGATAACTGATATCGGTGACCGGTACGTGTACCACGCCCATGACCGGGCGGTGATCACGGATCAATGCGATGTTGACCGTGAATTCACCATTGCGGTTGATGAACTCCTTGGTGCCGTCCAGCGGATCCACCAGCCAATATTGCTGCCAGGCCTTGCGGGTCTCCCAGGCGATGGTGGCGGATTCTTCGGACAATATGGGGATATCGGGCCAGCCTTGGGTGAGTTCCGTCACGATCAGCTTGTGGCTGGCCAGGTCTGCCTTTGTCAGCGGTGAATCATCGGCCTTGTGGGTAATGCCCATGTCACCGTCGTACCAGTCCAGGATAGCCAGGCCCGCTTTTCGGCTGATGTCGACCAGTTGACCAAGTATTTGTTCGGACGAGTGTTCGGGTGTCATGCTATTTCCTTTTGCAGGTAGTCACGGGCGATGTACATGGCGGCGATGCTGCGGCCCTCGGTGCAGTCGGGCCTTTGCACCAACAGGTGCAGGTCGGCCAGTCGCCACGGTACGATTTCCAGTTCTTCAGGCTCATCGCCAGCCAGCTTGGCCGGATACAGGCCACGCGCCAACACCACGTGCGTGACGTGGGTCATGTAGCCGGGCGCCAGGCTCAGCGAGGTCAGTTCAAGCAAATCGCGGGCCGCGAAGCCGATTTCTTCCCTGAGTTCGCGCTGGGCGCCCTCCAGCACGGTCTCACCGGCCTCCAGGCGTCCCTTGACCAGGCCGAGTTCATAGTGATGCAGGCCCACCGCGTATTCGCTGACCAGCAGGATGGTGTCGTCATCGCGCATGGCGACCACGATCACCGCGCCGAGGCCATGGGCGTGCAGGCGTTCATAGGTGCGTTTTTTGCCATTGCTGAATTCGAGCTCAAGTCTTTCAACCTTGAACAGTTCGGCGGGTTCCAGTTCCCGCGTGGCGTGGATTTTTGGCAGTTTCGACATGGCTTCAGCTGGTTTCCAGGATATGCAGCAGCCGTGTATGCAGTGCCGGCGCAGCCGCCAGCACACTGCGTGTATCCAGTCCGGGCGGCTTGCCCTCCAGGTCGGTAAACACCCCGCCCGCTTCGGTGACGATCACGTACAGCGCAGCGATGTCGAGGATGTTGACATCGGACTCGATCACCGCGTCCAGTTGGCCGGCCGCCAGGCGGTGGTAGTGGTAATAATCGCCGTAACCGCGGGTGCGGTTGGCTTTTGCCAGTATGTCTCCCAGCGCACCCCAGCGCGGACTCGAGGCGAGGCCCTGGATATTGCCGGTGGAAATACTGGCGTCTTCGATGCTTTCCACCTCGCTGACATGCAGTGTTCCGTCCGCGTTGTGCGCACCGTGGCCACGGTACGCCCAGGCCAGTTCATCCATGGCCGGGGCACAGGAAACACCGAGCACCAACTCCCCTTTGTGCATCAATGCGATCTGGGTGGAAAACATGCCATAACGCTTGACGAAACTCTTGGTGCCGTCGATGGGATCCACCAGCCACAGGAATTCCCGGTCCCCGTCTTTGCCACCATACTCCTCGCCGAAAATGCCGTGTTCAGGATAAGCGCCGTTGATGGTCTTGCGGATGATACGCTCGGCCTCGCGGTCGGCGACTGTCACCGGGGTCGCATCGGCCTTGATCTCTACATCGAAACTGCCGTCGTAATAAGACAAGATGGTTTCACGTGCAGCTTTGGCCGCTGCAAGGGCTGTGGCGAGCAGTTGTTCAAGTTCGTATTCGCGCATATTGGTAATTGCGTATTTCCGCCTGGTCAGAAGGTGAAACCCGTTGTCAGTTTGGCACGGCTTGCAAGCGCAACCATGACTGACCATGATAACAGACTCACGGCATTTGAAACCCGCTCAAAAATGGCTGGAATCACGATGAAAGACAATGTCTGCCGGGAGCCTGGCAGCTAATGCGCCGGACCCGGATTTACACGGAACAATCGTTGGCCCCTGGTACCACGGTTGTGCTCGACGGCAATAGTGGCCATTACCTGGCGCGGGTATTGCGCCTGGCGGTTGCGGCACCGGTGACGCTGTTCAATGGCGACGGCCTGGACTATATGGGTGCAGTCTGTGCAATCGAGCGTGACCGGGTTGCGGTCCAGGTCGCAGACGCCTCGCAGGTGAATAATGAAACGCCGTTGAAGATCACACTGGTGCAAGCCGTGAGCCGTGGCGAGCGCATGGACTACACGCTGCAAAAAGCCACCGAGCTTGGTGTTGCCTGTATCCAGCCCGTGACCAGCCAGCGGGTCGAAGTG
>JAPHTE010000119.1 GCA_026196445.1 Lysobacterales bacterium | reverse complement strand
GTGGGTGTTGATGGCAGTATTGATGTCATCGGTATCGGCTCGCACCCTTCTCGAGGGTTGAAGCGCGGCGTCGTGGTGAATATCGAGTCCACGGTTCATTCGATCCAGCGGGCAGTGGAAGAGGCCGAACTGATGTCCGGCTGTAAGATCCACTCGGTCACCGTGGGGATTGCTGGCAGCCACATCAGCTCCATGAACTCCCACGGCATCGTGGCGATCCGCGAACGGGAAGTGGTGGATTTTGATCTGGAGCGCGTCATCGACGCAGCCCGCGCCGTAGCCATTCCGGCCGATCAGAAGATTCTCCACATCCTGCCTCAGGAATACGTGATCGATAACCAGGAAGGGATAAAAGAACCTCTGGGGATGTCCGGCGTCCGTCTGGAAGCCAAAGTACACCTGATTACGGGTGCCGTTAACGCCGCCCAAAACATCGAAAAATGTATCCGTCGTTGCGGCCTGGATGTGGATAACGTGGTCCTGGAACAACTGGCATCCAGTTACTCCGTGCTTACCGAAGACGAAAAAGAACTGGGTGTCTGCATGGTAGACATCGGCGGCGGTACCACTGACATCGCTATCTTTACCGGTGGCGCCATTCGTCATACCGCGGTGATTCCGATTGCCGGCGACCAAGTCACCAATGACATTGCCATGGCGCTGCGTACACCCACCCAGCATGCCGAAGAGATCAAGATCAAATACGCCTGCGCGCTGACCCAGCTGGCCAACGCCGAAGATATCATCAAGGTCCCCAGCGTCGGTGATCGTCCGCCCAGAGATTTGAGCTGTCAGGCCTTGGCGGAAGTGGTAGAACCCCGTTACGACGAGCTGTTCACCCTGGTGCAGGCCGAACTACGCCGCAGCTGTTTTGAAGACCTGGTGGCTGCTGGCATCGTCCTGACTGGCGGAACTTCCAAGATGGAAGGGGCCGTCGAACTGGCCGAAGAGATCTTCCACATGCCGGTGCGACTAGCCAAGCCTTTCGGGGTCAATGGCCTGACCGACATCATCGGTAACTCGATCTACTCAACCAGCGTAGGTCTGCTGCTGTACGGAGAAAAACACGTCAGTCAGCAACAACCGATTATCGACGAAGAGATTGAAGTGCGTCCCACCATGGTGGAGCGCATGAAAGGGTGGTTTCAGAACAACTTCTAAAGCCACCAATAAAACAGAAGTTACACACACGAATAGGCAGTAAACGATTGACCGGTTTCGGTGAACAGCAACCACCGAAACCACCAAATGGGGAGAAGGGAACATGTTTGAATTAGTTGATAACGTACCACAGAGTGCGGTGATCAAAGTGATCGGTGTCGGTGGCGGTGGCGGTAACGCCGTCCATCACATGCTCAATAGCGAAGTGGATGGGGTGGATTTTATCTGCGCCAATACTGATGCACAGGCGCTGAAAGGCCAGGGCGTTGGCAGTGTGCTGCAAATTGGTAGCGAGCTGACCAAAGGTCTGGGCGCGGGCGCCAATCCAGAGATCGGCCGTCAGGCTGCCATGGAAGACCGTGAGCGCATCGCCGATATGCTCAGCGGGGCTGACATGGTGTTCATCACCGCCGGCATGGGTGGTGGTACCGGTACCGGTGCAGCGCCTATCGTCGCCGAAGTGGCGAAAGAGCTGGGCATCCTCACCGTTGCCGTGGTCACTAAGCCGTTTCCATTCGAAGGCCGTCGTCGTTCCAAGATCGCTGACGAAGGGATCAAGGCACTGACCGAGAATGTTGACTCGCTGATCACCATTCCGAACGAAAAGCTGCTGTCGGTGCTGGGTAAAAACACCTCACTGATCCAGGCCTTCGAAGAAGCCAATAACGTCCTTCAGGGCGCGGTTCAAGGCATCGCTGACCTGATTATCCGTCCCGGAATGATCAACGTCGATTTTGCCGATGTGAAAACCGTGATGTCCGAGATGGGCATGGCGATGATGGGTACCGGTGTAGCCAGCGGTGAAGATCGTGCACGCATCGCTGCCGAAGCCGCGATCAAATGTCCGCTACTGGAAGATATCGATCTGCAGGGCGCCAAAGGCATTTTGGTCAATATCACCGCCGGCCTGGATCTGGGCCTGGGTGAGTTCGCCGAAGTGGGTGACACCATCGAGGAGTTTGCGAGCGAAAACGCCACGGTAGTGGTGGGAACGGTCATCGATCCTGAAATGAGTGATGAACTAAAAGTCACTGTTGTTGC
>JAPHTE010000006.1 GCA_026196445.1 Lysobacterales bacterium | reverse complement strand
GGTGGCCGATCTCGCACGGTTCCACGCCGATCAGTTCGCGTACGCGCAGGCTATCGATCTTTACCGGCGTGCCGCCGATCTTGAGCCGGGCAATCCGCTATATCATTTCTCACTCGGCAGGTACCTGCTTGTCGCCGGCCTCTCGAAGGAGGCGTTGGAGGCCTATGACCGGGGGTTGGCGCTGAAACCTGATTCTCCGCACGCCCGATCGGCGCGCCTGGACGCGCTGAGGGCGCTTGGCCGTACCGGCGAGGTTGTTGCCGGTTACCGGAAGCTGATCGATGATGGCATCGATACGGCGGCGTGTTGGTGGAGCCTCTCCAGCTTACGTACCTACTCATTCAGCGATGAAGATATTGAACGCATGACCGCGTTGCGTGAGTCTACGGATGCATCTGATGTCGAGCGGTCCTTTATCGACTTTGCCCTCGGCAAAGCCATGGACGACCGCAAGAGCTACGACAAGGCGTGGCAGTTCTATCTTGAAGGCAATGCCACGCGGCGAAAGTTTGTTGAATACGACAGCGCGCGGTTCAGGTCGCGGATCGATTCGATTATCGAGGGTGTTGACGCAAACCTGCTGCAGCGGGGTGAGTTGGTGCCTCCGCAAGCCGTTACACCGATTTTTATCATTGGCATGCCGCGTTCGGGGTCCACGTTGATCGAGCAGATTCTGGCCAGCCACAGCGAAGTGGAAGCCACGCTGGAGCTTCCCTACATGCAGGGCCTGGGCAAGCGCTACATGTTCTCGGATGAGAACCGGTTGCCCATTGCCGATCTTGAAACAGACCAGCTGCAGGCCATCGGTGATCGATACCTCGAGGCAACCGAATTACATCGCATCGAAGCAAAGCCATTTTTTATCGATAAACTGCCAGATAATTTCGCTTACATTGGCCTGATCGCCATGGCCTTGCCCGGGGCAAAAATCATAGACGCCCGGCGTAACCCAATCGACACCTGCGTCGGTAATTTCCGCCAGTCGTTTGGCAGGGGTAAAGAGTTTTCCTACAATCTCAATGAACTGGCTGACCATTATATCCAGTACCGGCGCGTCATGGAGCACTGGGAACGGGTGCTGCCGGGAAGGGTCTTGACCGTTCAGTACGAATCACTGGTGGAGAACACGGAATCTGAAATCCGTAGAATCCTCAGTTATTGCGGCTTGCCCTGGCAACAGGATTGCCTGAATTTCCACGAATCCAAACGGGAAGTCACCACGGCCAGTGCAGAACAGGTGCGACAACCCATTTACAAGAGCGCGATGGGTTTCTGGAAGAATTATGAGCCCCACCTCGAAGAGTTGATCGCAACGCTTACGCCCTTGATCTGAACGGCCTGGTAGCAATCACGATTGGGCTGCCGTGTAGAACCACGCAGGCGTTCTTTTGACTGTTGCGCTTCCCTTCCTGCAACACCAGAACGAGTACATATCTCTGAATGTCCTGGGGTTGTGCTTTTCATATTCATGCAAATTATCAAGATCTTTTACTTTTTGATCACCCGGATACATTGATAAATATTCTTTCCTGAAAAAAGGATTGCTGATTCTCATCGACAGGCAATACAGGCCAAGATCATTCAGGACAGTTTTGATCCATGGAAGTGAAACGCGGTGTTCCTGAACATGAAAAACCAGGTCACGACACATTGACATGGAGTAAAAATCCGTCCAGTTCATGATCTCCTTGAGGGGGTTGGCAGCGTCCAGGTCCATGATCGCCTGTCTGAACGCTCTAATTCCTTCTGGCGTTGGAGCAAACCCCTGTTCTTCAATCCAGTTTCTGCACAAGACCACGGGTTGCCTGGCAACTTCGCTATACAGGGCGATCTTCATGAATCCATCCGGCTTCAAACAGGTAAGAAGTTTGTGCCAACCCTCGACGGGGTCCTGCATGTGATGGAGAACCCCGGAGCAGGATACCAGGTCGAATTGCTGTCCCAGGTCTTCAAGTTCCAATATGTCTGCTTGCAAAAACTCAATATTTTCAACACCAAGCTCATCCGCTTTTTGCTTGCCGTAGGCAAGGCTGGGTACGCTCAGATCCACCCCCAGGATGTGGGCCTCAGGGTAATGTACGGCCATGTTCAAGGCCTCGTAGCCCGTCCCGCAGCCTGCTATCAATATTTTTCTGCCCCGCCCTTTTGTTTTCTGTTGTTCCGAGAGTAGCGGAACATCCAGGTGACGCCACCGAGGATATGGATTCTCTTCATACTGTAACGCCACCGAGGAAGAGACCGCATTTCGTCCGGCATCAGACGATGACGAAATGGCAGAAACGGTATCGTAGTATTCCCTGGTTTTCGTGGGGAAGGAAATGGAGTTTTTTATCAGGGTCTTGAAAGCACCATTTTGTGAATCAGCGCTTGCTTGTGCGATATTTCCCGCGCAGTCGAGTTGCATCAAGTCTTTATAACAAGCAATAAGTGCCAGCTGGGTCATGGTGCCTGGATCGGCTTTGGCAGACAGGTCCAGCTTTCCTTCCAACTCGTCAACCATTGCCTGCTCTTCTTTCGTACTGCTGTACACGTATTCGTTGAGATTGCAATGTTCTGCCAGTGCACACAGAAAAGGCAGGAATGATTCCAAATCATAGTGATTAAAACGCGACAGGAAGAGACGCCTGAAGAACGTCATAATGCGCTCAAGCCTCACGTCCGTTGCATGCAAGGACTTTAGTCCGAGCAATAAAAAAGGATCGGTAAGCGGCTCTGCGAGTTCCTTGAAGTTCACCTCTTCCGCCCGCTCGATAGAAGCACCATCCTGCGTCAATGCAACAAACCTGATGAATGCAGGCTCCAGCAGCAACAAGGAATGCCACGCGGTAGAAAATGAGCCCAGGTCAATATCAACATTACCCATGCACGTCGTGATGGCCTCTTTTATAACCTTGGTTTCAGGGGTCGCCTTGCGAAATTCCAGGTGGTCGGTCATCTGCGCAAACTTGGCTTGGTAGACAGTGTTCTCCGTGTCGGCCAGAATGGCATAGGCCATTGCCAGTACAGCTTTTAAAACATTTCCC
>JAPHTE010000209.1 GCA_026196445.1 Lysobacterales bacterium | reverse complement strand
CGCCGTCACCACTGCGGGCAACAGGCAAACCTTGAGCACCGAGAAGTAATTTTTGACACCCACCACCTGGGCTGCAAACAGACCCGCCAGCGCGGTTGGCGGCATCAGGTCGCCAAGACCGGCGATCAGGCTCAGCGCCGAACCGACCACGATCTCGTCGCGGCCCAACAAGGCCAGCAGGAACGGCACACCGAGCACGGTGGCCGAACCGTAAGCCGAAACGGCGCCAAACAGTGGCAGCGAGGTCGCGATTCCCACGTACAACAGCCAGGCGGGCAGGGCTAGTGCCGAGACCACGAAAAACCCACGCACACCGGTCAGCGTCATGATCTGGATGAACATACCGACCCCGACCAGGATGCCGGCCACCGGCAAGGCCTGTTGGATAGCTTCAGTCGCGGCTTCCAGCGGATTCCATTTGCGACCCACCAACAAACCGCTTGCAGCCGCGAGCAGAAATGCCAGCGGCATACCCAGTGAGGGCGCGTATTGTGGTACCAGGCGTTCGCCACCCAGCAGTATGACTAGAACAAAAAACGGCAACATCAGCCGCGGGGTTAATGGTACCCGAGCCATGCGGACCAATTCTGCTTCCAGCTCTGAATCGTCTGTATCCGGCCCAACGGCCACGGCATGTCGTTTCAGGTACGGGAAGATCAACAACATGCCGGTAAAAATCGCCAGTGGCACGGTGCAGATCAGCAGCGGGATGCCGAAGCCCACGTAGGGCATGTCGATACCGCCACCGATGATCATGGCCGGAATATTGATCGGAGGTGCTGTCATGCCGTAGATCGCGGCCAGCGCAATGGCGGCGGCGGCCTTGACCGGAGGTACGCCGAGCTTGAGCAGGGTCGGGGTGACGATGGCGCCCGCGGTCAGCACGGCGGCGGACGATGAACCCGTGATCATGCCCGGTAACATCAGCAGTCCGGTTATACCCATGGTCAGGCGGAACGGCAACACGCGAAACTTGCGGATCATCCAGGCTGCGACCGATTCCATCAGGCCGATGTGCTGCACGGTCTTCATGAAGATCATCGCGCAAAAGATGATCAGGATCGTGTCAAGGTAGCCGAATGAGCCTTCGATCAGGTGGTCGATGGGCACCCCGTTACCGGAAACCAGGGCACCGATGATCGCCGCTATCGCCAGCGCCACTGCTATCGGTTGCTTGAGCGCAAACGCTGCAAAGGCGAATACGCCAACCATGGCGATCGTGTAAAAACCTTCGGGCCAGAACCATTCCATCGTTACCTTCCTGCCGCCGTTTCCCTAGTTCAGGAAACGGCCGATATCGCCGGCCATCAGGTCTTTGTACTCGGGCAGGTTTTCCATCACCAGCGCCTTGCCGGTTTCAGTGGCGTAAGCATCGGCCAGGGCTTTGAACAGGCGCAGGTGCATACCGACCCGGTGGGTCAGTGGATACTTGGCATCCGTTATCACATCGCCATCGTCGCGCCAGCGGTCCTGGCCGGGGTTGGGGCTTTCACTGAGAAAGGACAGGGACTGCGTATGGTTGCCGATCTCGAGGTGGCTGAGCCCGCGGTATTTACGATTGGACTCCTCCAGCTTCATGCTGATGCCGGTATCCGCCTCCATGTCCAGCAGGGCGAAGGCCGCGACTTCCAGACCGTCCGGGTGAGACACCAGTGTATAGGCCAGGCGCCTGTTAACACCGGTGTCATAGTTGTCATTGACGGTGTACTTCTCCGGCGTGTCGGCCTCGTGCATATCGAGGTTGAAATCGACCTGTTCCTGCTTGATCAGTTCAATCAGGGCATGGGAAAGTTGCTCCGTGCGTGTACCGTCGGCCTTGCCCGGCCATGTACGGTTCAAATTGCGTGATTCTGCACCGTTCTTCAGCACGTAACCACCCGGGTTGATATAGACGTCCGGATCCTCGCTGCCCTGGTCCGCGGGGTCGGTGCGCCGGTCGCCATAATTCAGGTAACGTTCGCCCGAGCGTGACTGCACAAGGTGCTTCTGTGCAATTGCGTTACGGGTGTCCGGCATCGATTGAGCGCTCAGGTTGGTATAGGGGATGACGATCAACCTGCCTTTTTTGACAACCACATTTTCAACCGTGACCAGGGCTGCAACCGTACCCGCCAGCTCGTTGCCGTGCGTGCCGCCGATCATCAAACCGGTGGCACCCGGCTTACCGCTGTCGAGTATGAACACGTCTGTGTCCAGGTTGCTGCCCTTGAGCGATGCAAAATAATCCGAAATCTTCTTTTGCTGCGTAACGCCCTCGCCGGGGCGGATGTCGAGCTGAATCTCCTTGCACCAGGCGCCGGTCGTTGGCAACAGGGTAACGAGCACCAGCAGTGCTATGTGCGTGAAAGTTCTTTTCATTAGTCTTTGTTACCTTGGTTGTCTGGTGCAGCGGCGCCGCCAAGGCGCCGTATCGAGCCGACACCGGTCAGCATACCGTCGTCATCAACCGCGATGACATTCGGGCCGCCAAAAAAGAGATCCGGATGTTCGTAGCGTTTAACTTCGTGGCCGAGCGCCAGCAGGAAGTCGATGGTCGCCTGCGGAAAATCGTCTTCCAGCTGGATTTCCCTGTAGGCGTCATAGCCGGAGAACTTGGGAGCCCGGACGGCGTTTTCCAGGCTCATGTCAAAATCGATCACGTTGACCAGGATTTCGATGATGGTCGAACCAATGCGTCCGCCGCCGGGAGAACCGATCACCCAGCGTACCTGGCCATCTTTCCTGACCACCAGCGGGGCGATGGTGGTGCGTGGGCGCCGTCCCGGCTCCATGTTGATCGGGCTGTCCTCGACCGGCTGGCTCTTGAAGTTGCCAAGTTCGTTGTTCAGGAAGTATCCGTCGACCATGTTTCCGGTGCCGAAGAACGAAGATATGGTCTGTGTCCAGGCCACCGCGTTGCCGGCTTTATCCACCACAGAGAAGTGCGTGGTCGACGGTGGTGGGTCCTGTATTTCACCTTCGATGACCGTCTTTCTCTCGGCTTCGAGCATGACGTCAACGTAGCTGGCGCCGTTTTCATAAGGGCCGGGATCGCCAACACGTTCTCCGTGCCAGGTTTCCGGATTCGACGCTTTGCCCAGGTCGATCATCATCATGCGCTGGCGCGCGTAATCCTTGCTGACGTAGCCTTTTTCCGGGATGTAGCTGTTGGTTTCCGGATCGCCCAGCCAACGGCGCTGGTCCAGCGAAGTCAGGATCATGGCCTCCTGCATGAGGTGGATGGCCAGCGGGTCATCCCAGCTCAGCAGGGCCATGTTGAAGTGCTCGAGGATGTTCAGGGTCGCCAGCACACGCGGGCCGCCGACCGGGCTGCCCGGTACGCTGATTTCATAACCCCGGTAACTGCCCTTGATCGGTTTCTTGACCAGGGCGCGGTAGGCTTGCAGGTCTGATTTACGGGCCCAGCCTCCGTTTTCCTGCATAAAGTGTTCAAGGCTATCCGCCAGTTCACCGTTGTAAAAGGCGTCTACGCCGTTCTCGGCGATGATGCGCAGTGTTTTGCCCAGCGCCGGGTTACGGAAGGTCTCCCCGACGGCCCAGGGCATTTCCTCGTTCAGGAAAGCCGGGGCGTTTTCACTGAGGATCTCCCAGCGGTCCATGTTGACGCTGGAAAAGGTCTGGTTGACCTCGAAACCTTCTTCTGCCAGCCGGATGGCGGGTGCGGCGAGATCACCCAGGGGCAGGCTGGCCAGTTCGAGCGCTTTGCCGATACCGGCCGGGACACCCGCGACACAAAAACCCTTTGGTGTGTACCTGATCTCGCTGAGCTTGCCGGCTTTTTCGAGATTGGCATAGGTGGCCATGGCCGGCGCGGTGCTGCGAAAATCAATGGCCACTTCGCGACCATCGGCCATTACAGCGACCATGTATCCCTCTCCTCCAAGACCGGAGGCATAGGGTTCCACCACACCGAGCGCGAGGCTGACGGCGATCGCCGCGTCCACCGCGTTGCCGCCTTGCTCTAGAATTTCAGCACCGGCCTTTGCCGCCAGCGGGTGGGCGGCGGTTACCATGCCTGACTTCGACTGCAGGATCGGCGCCACGGTAACAGAAAATGCCGCCGGCGCCATGCACCAGCAGCACAGGCCGATCAAAAACCACGCGGTACCACGTTTCATAGTGTCAGCTTCCTACTGGATAATGCTCCACTCGGTCAGAACCTGTTTCAGGGGTTCGCCTGTTGCACGTACGGATGTGGCCGGAATGATCTCGAGTTCCGTGCCTTCCACCAGTTTGCTGAAAAGGCCGTCGTAATCGCCGCCTTCGACGACGATAAGCTTGTCGGCCATCGGCACGGCCGCTTCGATGAAGATGTCAGTTAACGTACCACGGCGGCCCTTGCCACCGATGTGCATGGCCAGTATTTTCATGCCCTTGGCTTTGGCGGCCTCGGCTACCGCCTGCATGCGGGCGACTTCCGCGTCCTTGTCGATACCGGCCTCACCGAGGCCCTTTGAACTACCGGCGACAACGGTCACCAGG
>JAPHTE010000299.1 GCA_026196445.1 Lysobacterales bacterium | reverse complement strand
TTTACAAGAGCATGGACGGTGGCAAAACCTGGTCCAACGTGGGTCTCAAGGATTCCCAGCACATCGGCATGATCAAGGTTGACCCACGCGACTCAAACGTTGTCTACGTGGCCGCCCAGGGACCCTTGTGGTCGGGCGGTGGTGAGCGCGGACTGTACAAGACCACCGATGGTGGCAAGACCTGGCAGCTGATCCTGTCGAAGGGCGAATACACCGGCGCCAACGAGATCCACTTTGACCCCAGGAACCCGGACATCCTGTATGCGTCCCTGCACCAACGCTTCAGAAACGTGGCAGCACTGATGGACGGTGGCCCCGAATCGGGTATTTTCAAGTCCACAGACGCGGGCGCGAGCTGGCGCGAACTCAAAAATGGCATACCGGCCGAAGACAAGGGCAAAATCGGCCTGAGCATTTCACCGGTCGACCCGGACGTGGTTTACGCGACCATCGAACTGGCCCAGCGTACGGGCGGGTTCTGGCGCTCTGTGGATGGCGGTGAGTCCTGGGAAAAACGCAGCGACGAAGTCTACAGCGGCACCGGACCGCACTATTACCAGGAGATTTTCGCCAGCCCGCATGACGTCGACACGGTCTACCAGGTCGCTCCGACCCTCTACCGCACGACCGACGGCGGCAAAAACATGCTGCCGGTCACAAACAACTACGTGCATGGTGATTACCACGCATTGGTATTCGACCCCGCCGATCCCGACTACCTGATGGTCGGCACCGACGGCGGCGTATACGAATCATTCGATAACACGGCCCACTGGAAATTCTTCGCCAATATGCCGATCACCCAGTTTTACAAGGTGACGGTGGATTACGACGAACCTTTTTATAACATTTACGGCGGCACCCAGGACAACAATTCCCAGGGCGGCCCCTCGCGCACCGACAACGTGCACGGCATCCGCAACAGCGATTGGTTTGTCACCCTGTTTGCCGACGGCCACCAGTCCGCAGCCGACCCGACCGACCCGGATACCGTTTACGCCGAATGGCAGCAGGGTAACCTGGTCCGCTGGGACCGCACGACAGGCGAAGTCATTTACATCCAACCGCAGCCCGCGGCAGGCGAGGAATCTGACCGCTTCAATTGGGATTCCCCGATCCTGATCAGCCCGCACGATTCAAAACGCCTCTATTTCGCCAGCCAGCGTGTCTGGCGCAGCGACGACCGTGGTGACAGCTGGCAAGCCATTTCCGGTGACCTCAGTTTTGGTAAAGACCGCATGACGCTGCCGATGATGGGGCGTGTATGGAGCTTTGATTCGGCCTGGGACCTGATGGCCATGTCACAGTATGGCACCATTACCTCGCTGTCGGAATCGCCACTGGTCGAAGGCCTGTTGTACGCCGGCACCGATGACGGGCGTATCCACGTCAGTGACAACGCCGGTGAAAGCTGGCGTGACATCAGCCGTTTACCGGATGTTCCCGACGGCTTTTTCGTCAACGACATCAAGGCCGACCTGCATGATGCGGACACGGTCTACGTGGTGGTGGATGACCACAAGTCCGGTGATTTCTCACCCTATATCCTGAAGAGTACCAACCGCGGTAAGAGCTGGCGCAGCATTGCCGGCAACCTGCCGGAGCGGCACGTCGTCTGGCGCGTCGTACAGGACCACGTCAACCCGGCTTTGCTGTTCGCAGCCACCGAGTTCGGTGTATTTTTCACCGTTGGTGACAACCACTGGACCGAGTTGTCCGGCGGCATGCCGACCATTTCTTTCCGCGACCTGGCTATCCAGAAACGTGAGAACGACCTGGTCGGCGCCAGTTTCGGCCGTAGTTTTTACGTGTTGGACGACTACACGCCGTTGCGTAACCTGACGGCCGGGAAGCTCGCGTCTGAAACGATGTTATTCCCGGTGCGCGACGCGCTGTGGTACGTACCACGCATGCCGATGGGTGAGTTCCGCACCGGCAGCAAGGCCTCGCAGGGCGACGCATTCTTCATCGCTGACAACCCGCCGTTTGGCGCGGTGATCACCTATTACCTGCCAGAATCGATCCTGACGTCCAGGGAGCAGCGCCGCGAGAAAGAAAAGGAGATCGAAAAACAGGGCGGCGACACCCCCTACCCCGGCTGGGATGCACTGGCAGCCGAGCGGGCGGAAGAAGTTCCGGCGGTCGTGCTGACTGTCCGTGACAGCCAGGGGGCCGTGGTGCGCAAGCTCGAAGGCCCTGCCGAGGCCGGTTTCCACCGCGTGGCCTGGGACCTGCGTTACCCGGATTCCAGCCCGTGGACCGACCAACAAACCGACGAATACATCGTCTTCAACGGTCCGCTGGTGGCGCCCGGCGATTACACCGTCAACCTGGCCACACGTGTCAACGGTGTTCTGC
>JAPHTE010000480.1 GCA_026196445.1 Lysobacterales bacterium | reverse complement strand
TTGACCCTGCCGAGTATGGTGGCGCCGGCAAAAATCGTGACATTATCACCAATGGAGGGGTGACGTTGCTGGTCCCTTATGACGCGCCCATCGGTTGATTGCGGGAAAGAACGCGCGCCAAGAGTGACACCCTGGTAGATTTTCACATCGTTTCCAATGACGCAGGTCGCGCCGATCACGATTCCTGTTCCATGGTCAATGAAAAAACGTCTGCCTATTTTTGCACCAGGGTGAATGTCGATACCGCTCGCACTGTGCCCTATTTCTGTCATTAACCTGGGTAAAAGCGGCACCTCGAGCTGGTACAGTACGTGGGCTACCCGATAGATGGCGAGTGCCCGCATACCCGGATAACAAAGGGCAATTTCCTCGCCAGACACGGCTGCGGGGTCGCACCGCAGCGCTGCATGGACGTCTGCCACGAGTGCCTGTTTGATACCCGGCAGTTCGGCCAGGAATTCGCTGACCAGCGTGGAAACGTTGTCTGTCCGGGCACATATCTCCAATTGGGTTTCAAGCGCTTTGACCACCCTGTTCAGGGTTGCCCTTGCGTCCTCCTGGTCCATCGGTGTCAGTAACAGGCCGTGCAAGTCATGCAGAAGTGCCACGGTGTCGGGCCAGGATGGCAGTACCTGTGGTTTGTCAGCACTTTCCGGGGTGGTCAACTGCCTGAGTGTGTCATCGAAAACCCGGGTAATCCCGCCCATGCCATGATCGACGACGTCCCTGTTTGTACCGGTGTGCATGACGTTCACTCCTCGTCAAGGTATTTCGCGTAAGCACTGACGTATTTTGTGGCACTGTCGGGCGATATGACCACGGCGCGCCCCCTGGCGTCCGCACCTACCTGCCGGGCAGCGTGCAATACGGCACCCGTCGTCGGGCCGACCATGATGCCTTCGGTTCGCGCCAGTTGGATACCGGCCTCGTAGGCGTCGCGGTCAGACACCGCGATGATGTCGTCAATCAGCGAGTAATCAAGAATTTTCGGCTTGAATTCATCGGGCAGGTCGGAAATCTTCTTGATGCCTGACAAGGTGTGTTCCCGTGTTTCGGGTTCGATTCCGATAATCCTGATATCGGGATTGCGCTCTTTCAGGTACCGCCCGACACCGGTGATCGTCCCGCAGGTGCCGAACGCTGCGAAGAAGTAGTCGATGTCGCCATTTGTCTGGTTCCATATCTCGGGCCCGGTCGTGCAGTAATGCGCATCGACGTTCAATTCGTTTTCGTATTGATTCGGGCTGACGTAGCGACCGTTGAACGCCTTGCTTTCCACCAGGCTCTTGACCACGCCGCGGGCGCCCTCGGTTGGAAAAAGGGGGCACAGGTCATCTTCGACTTCGAGGAGTTCTGCACCGAGGAAACGCAGCAGTGTTTTCTTCTCCTCGTCCGTAGCCTCGGGTACCGCGAGTTCGATAGGTGTGCCTTGAGCGTTGGCCAGCGCGGCCAGGGCGATCCCCGTATTGCCCGCCGTCGGTTCCGCGAGAACCTGGTTATCGGTGAGTTGGGTGCCGCGCAACAGGTAAAGCGCCGTCCGGTCTTTGATCGATCCGAACGGATTGAAGGCTTCCAGCTTTATGAAAACTTCGAAGTCATCTGCCTTGTTGAAGCGTTCACTCAACCGCACCATGGGTGTGGGATTGTGCGGGTTTGCAATCAGATCGACGATGCTGTCATAGACGCGCTTTTGTTTTGAATCGGCGCCTTCAGCCTGGCTATGGGCGGTATCATACGCCAGGTTACTGCCTGTAAATGGGTGTGAGTGCATTGTGAGTATCTCCTTGGTCATCACTCTGACCGGGACACACACAAATCTATTACGCCCCGGTCAGCTGTAACCGTTGCGTAGTGTCGTGAAAAGGGAGTTGAATCTTTGCTTGCTTCAGAACCTTTCAGACACCGCACGGCTGCTTGCTGCACATACAAGTGCAGCAGCAACACATATTTACGCGGCGAGTGAAATGGCTCATGGTTCGCAGACTAGCTTGCCAGACTCTGTCGTGTCAACAGGCAAAATGGTCCAGAGCCGCCGCGTCGACATTAAACGATGGAGATTCGAAATACCCGGGGTCATCTGTAGGATTATGCAATGACATCACGATTGCCATCCACTTCGATATCCACGAGGTGGAGCGTTACACCACTCGAGGGGCGGCTCGGGCCTGCTAAGGCTAACTGGGTCACTACGTTGCAGTCCCAAATGGCGTCAAGCAAGGCGCGAGGAGTGTAGTTTGGTGAATCCAAATAAATGACGAGCAACGATGCTTGTGGTCATTTGGGACCGCAACCCGAAGGGACGGTGTCCATTTTGTCCACTACGGCGTCTCTCTTCACTCAGGTACTGGTAGTACATCACGTTCATCTTTCCTTGTGCTGAACAAAATGGCCTGTCGTCGGAGGGATCCAGTTAGTCTTAGCAGGCCCTAACATCTAGAGGCCGGTTGAGCCGGGGTCTTCCAGCCGCCAGCGGCGATGGCTGAGCAATACACCAAAAAACAGCAACAAACCCGTTGCAGACCACCAGGGATTGGCGCGGATCGGCGCGGCCCTTGACGGCGCACGATCGTAAGGAATACCCACTGTATTGGCGATGGAGCGGATGTTGAGCATGTGGATCACCGGGATACCATCGCGCATGGCTTGAGCGATGACGCCGTTGCCGGCGCGATCCGCCTCCGACGCCGGGACCGGGCCACGCGACAGGCGCAATACCTCCTCTTCGTCACCGAGGTTAGCCTGAGAGCCGCCGATGCTGATGAACAGGCGCGGTTGGTGAGCTATGAGCAATTCTGTTTTGAGGCCGACCATCGCCTTGAGATCAGGTGCGTTCAGGATCCCGACACCCGCCTGGTTTGCGGCCTGGCGCAATAATGCCTGGTCTTGCGGGGTCAGGCCGTGCCCCATTTCGGCGCCTGCACCCAGCGTGTAAAAATCCGCCTGCTTGTGGATAAACCCGGCACGCAACAATTCACTTTCCAGCACCGGCCACGGCGCACCGGGGTGGTTGGCGCCCCAGGTGGAAGCGCCCAATGATACGATCAGAAATATATCCAGTCGCGCCGCTTCAGCGGCGGCGACGGCGTTGAGCAGAAGGCCGGGGAAAGAGGCAGACGAGTAGATAACAACCGGGTCGCCAGCTTCCAGTCCCAGCGCCTGGAACCAGCGTTGAAACTGGATGGCCCAGGCCGGGTTACAGGCCGTGCGCTTGGCCTCGAGGTCACCGAGCGTGGTGGTGATACTGCTCCATTCCAG
>JAPHTE010000032.1 GCA_026196445.1 Lysobacterales bacterium | reverse complement strand
GTTGGCCGGCCAATGGGCCTGGAGTTATTGCACGCCGGCGCGACGGTCACTACCTGCCACCGCTTCACCAAGGATTTGGAAGCCTTTGTCAGGCAAGCCGATATCCTGATCGTTGCGGTCGGCCAGCCGGGTATCGTCAAGGCGGAGTGGGTCGCCGAAGGCGCAATCGTCATCGACGTCGGAATCAACCGCCTGGACAATGGCAAGCTGGTGGGTGACATCGACTTCAAAGAAGCTGCAAAAAAGGCCGCCTGGATTACGCCCGTACCGGGTGGCGTCGGACCGATTACCCGCGCCACCCTGATGCAGAATACCGCCGAGGCAGCCGGTATCCACATTGAGGATCCGGTAAAGTTGGAACAGACCCACAGCTGAAATACTGAACAAGTTTGACGGCTGGAACGCGTATTCCTTCCCGGGACCCGCCGTGAATACATCCCTGTAGGCTCGGTCGCGACTCCCTGTCGCTCACGGTCCCGGTAAGCAACACCCCGCTCCAGCCTAAAAAGAGGCCACTTCTATCTAGGGGCGTTCGAGTATTGCGCTGACCCCCATACCGCCGGCTGTGCACACCGAGATCAGACCACGGCCCTTCCCCTTGTCCTCCAGCAACTGGGCCAGTGTGCCCAGGATTCTCGCACCGGTGGCCGCAAACGGGTGACCCAGCGCCAGGCTACCGCCCCTGACGTTCATCTTTTCGCGTTCGATGCTGCCCAGTGCTTTTTCCAGGCCCAGGCGCTGCTGGCAGTAGTCATCCGATTCCCAGGCCTTCAGGGTGCACAGCACCTGCGCGGCAAAAGCTTCGTGGATTTCGTAGAAATCGAAATCCTGCAGTGTCAAACCGGCGCGTTGCAGCATTTCGGCCACGGCGACCGTGGGCGCCATCAGCAGGCCTTCGTCGTTGACAAAATCGACCGAGGCGGAACGGCCCGTGGCCAGATAGGCCTGTACCGGCAGGTCGTGTTGTGCGGCCCAGTCTTCCGAGCACAGCAATACCGCAGCGGCGCCGTCACTCAACGTGGTGCTGTTACCCGCGCTCAGTGTAGCCTTCGGGCCCTTGTCAAAAACCGTGCGCAAGGTGGCCAGTTTCTCAAGGCTGGTGTCGGGGCGCAGGATGTTGTCCCGGCTGACACCGTCCCAGTTCACCACCAAGTCGTCAAAAAAACCTTCGTCATAAGCCGCTGCCGCCTTTTGGTGGCTGTCATAGGCTAGTTGGTCCTGCGCAGAGCGCTCGATCTCCCATTCCTGCGCCATGCGTTCGCAATGCTGGCCCATGGACAAACCGGTGCGTATTTCGCTGTTGGTCGGGATAACCGGTTTCAGTTCACCCGGTCCGAAGCCCTTGAATGCCGCCAGGCGCTGTTTCATCGACCGGGCCTGGCTGGCGCGAATCAGCCGGCTCGAGAACTTCTTGCCAAATACGATCGGCGCGTCGGAGGTCGTATCCGTACCGGCAGCGATACCGCAGTCGATCTGTCCCGTGGCTATTTTTGCAGCCAGGTTCAAGGCCGCCTGCAAGCTCGTGCCACAGGCCTGCTGCAGGGTGATGCCCACGGTCAGGTTTGACAGGCTGCTGGACAACACGGCCTCGTTTGCCAGGTTGAAATCCTTGGAGTGGGTAATGACCGCACCCGCCATCACCTCGTCGGGTTGTTTGCCTTGCAGGCCAAAACGATCTGCCAGGGCATCCAAGGACGCTGTGAGCATGTCCAGGTTGCTCTTGTCCGCGTAAAACGTATTGGACCGGCAAAATGGAATGCGGCTGCCGCCAACAATGGCTACCTTGCGTAATGACCCGTTCATTGCTGTGCTCCCCTGGTTTTCAGATAATGCAACGGGCCGCCGCGGAACGGCGCAAACCCGGTACCGAAGATCATACCCGCGTCAAGCACGTCAGCAT
This sequence comes from Lysobacterales bacterium, assembly GCA_026196445.1. Taxonomy (GTDB): domain Bacteria; phylum Pseudomonadota; class Gammaproteobacteria; order Xanthomonadales; family SZUA-36; genus SZUA-36. Next base: position 2,247 of record JAPHTE010000032.1, on the reverse strand, counting down.
CTTCGACAATACCGTCGGCCAGGGCGGCCTTGCAGGTCTCGAAATAAGGCTGCATCAGGCTGTCGGTAATTTCCTCCAGCGCATACTGGCTGTAATCCGAGCCTGACCGTTTCGGTTTGCCTTTCTCCCAGACGTAAAAACCCTTGCCCGACTTGCGTCCAAGTTCCCCGGCCGTGACTTTTTCGTTGAGCAGGGCCGCTTCCTTCTGTGCAGACTCACCACCCAACAACTTGACCACGTTGAGGCATACGTCCAGCCCGACCGTATCGGCCAGTTCGACGGGCCCCATGGGCATTCCAAAGGCCGTGGCCGCCTTGTCGAGCACCTCGATCGGAATTTCCCTTTCAAGGTGCAGGCTCATCGCCCTGGCCATGTATGCAGACAGGACACGGTTGACCAGGAAGCCCGGGCTGCTCTTGACCGGCAACGGGAAACGACTGATCGCCGAACAGAATGCCGCCGCTTTTTTGACCTGGTTCTCGTCTGATTCTTGGTCGTACACCACCTCGACCAGCGGCATTTTCGCCACCGGGTTGAAGAAGTGGATGCCCACCAGGCGGGACGGGTTCTCGAGCACCGAGGAAATCTCCGACAATGGTATCGCGGACGTATTGGTCGCCAACACTGCGTCGGCCCTGGCACGTTTTACCAGGTCGGCGAATATTTCCCGCTTGACTTCCACGTCTTCGAATACGGCTTCGATGATCAAGTCTGCCCTGGCGATACCCTTGCCCTCGACATCAGCCACCAGGCGGCTGGCTGCAGCATCGATTTTGGCGCTGACCCGCAATTTCTTTTTGAACAGTTTCCTGGCCCGTGACAAGGCCGGTTCGATGTACTTCAGCTCCCGGTCCTGTAGCGTTACGTCCATGCCACGCAGTACGCACCAGGCGGCAATGTCGCCACCCATGACGCCGGCGCCGATCACGTGCACGCGCCGGACCTTGATATCGGCCTGTTTGCCGATAGCTTTGAGGCGTTCCATCAGGAAAAACACACGGCGCAGGTTCTTTGACACATCACCGGTGATCAGGCGTCCCACCCGCTCGACCTCTTCGGCCATCAGGCGTTGCCGGTCATCACCGTGCAGTTCCCAGGCGTCGATCAGTTCATACGGGGCAGGGTAGTGGTCGGGATTGGCCTTGGCGGCGACCTGTTTTCGCATCATGCGCGCCATGACCTTGCGCGCCGGGCCAAAATTTTGCAGACGGGTCAAGGTACCCGGTTTTTTGCTCTTGCGATTTTGCCTCACGGCCCTGCGTGCAGCCCAGCGTAACGAACCGTGCGGTCCGACCAGTTCATCGACCAGTCCCATGGCTTTCGCCGCACGGGGACGCAGGTTGCGTGTGCTGAGCATCAACTGCATCGCGCTGGATGCCCCGACCTGGTGCACGCTGCGTGCGCTGCCGCCAAAACCCGGGTAGATTCCAAGCTTGATCTCAGGGAAACCCAGCCGGGTATGTTCCACGTCGCTGGCAATACGGTAATCGAAGGCCAGCGACAGCTCGACGCCACCGCCGAGACAGTATCCGTCAATGATGACGACCTTTGGAAAGGGCAGGGCTTCGATACGGTTAAACAGCCGGTGTACCTGGCGTATGCCGTCGCTGGCAGCCTCGACGTCGTCGTAAGAATCGAACTCGTGCACGTCGGCGCCGACAATAAAGGTACCGGGCTTTCCGGATTGCAGGACCAGGCCAACGGGTGCATCCGTCTCCAGCTGGTCGACGATGAGGCCCAACTCGCTGAGAACTTCCAGAGACAGGCTGTTGGTGTTCTTACCGTCCCGATCGAGGCTCAACCAGAGTACACCGTCGATATCCGTCTTTGTGTGCCAGTGCTTGAACGAGGTCTCGTTATTAGTCGTCGTGTTCATCTATTTTTCCACTGCGGCGATCATTACGCCATTATAGGATTGATAAGGGAATGAGACATCTTTATGGTAAAGAGAAACCGGCCCCGCGCAACATGGCTGCCAATCTTATCAACGGCAGACCGACCAGGGCGGTCGGGTCTGTGCTCTCGATACTTTGGAACAGGCTGATCCCAAGCGACTCCGCCTTGAAAGCACCGGCGCAATCGTAGGGCTGCTCTATTTCCAGGTAACGCTCGATTTCTTCCAATTCCAGTTTACGAAAAGTGACCTTTGTCCGGTCCGTATAATTTTCATCGATACCACGGGTCGTTGATTGGACGGAAACCGCGGTCAAAAATTCGACCGCCTGGCCGCTGAAGGACCGGAGTTGT
>JAPHTE010000168.1 GCA_026196445.1 Lysobacterales bacterium | reverse complement strand
TACCACCAGGCCGTGGCCGCGACCGGCCGCCTGTCATCCTCGGACCCGAACCTGCAAAACATCCCGATCCGCGCGGCCCTGGGAAGGGAGATCCGCAAGGCCTTCATCGCGCCTGCCGGCAGCGTGATACTGGCGGCTGATTATTCGCAGATCGAACTGCGCATCATGGCGCACCTGTCCGGGGACAAGGGTTTGCTGAAAGCGTTCAACGAGGGTGTGGATATCCATCGCTCGACAGCCGCCGAGGTGTTTGGAGAAGAATATGACCAGGTAACGGCGAATCAGCGTCGCGCCGCGAAGGCCATCAATTTTGGCCTGATGTATGGAATGTCGGCGTTCGGGCTCGCCCGCCAATTGGAAATAGGCCGCGGCGAGGCACAGGAGTACATGGACATCTATTTTGCCCGTTACCCCGATGTGCAGGGCTTCATGGAAAGCACTCGCGAGCAGGCGCGTGACAAAGGGTACGTGGAAACCCTGTTCGGCCGCAGGTTGTACCTGACGGAAATCAATGCCAGCAACATGATGCGCCGCCAGGGTGCAGAACGGGCCGCCATTAACGCACCCATGCAGGGCACCGCGGCCGATATCATCAAGATTGCGATGATAAATGTGGATGACTGGCTGCAGCAAAACAAATCAGGAGCCAAGTTGATTATGCAGGTGCACGATGAACTGGTGCTGGAGGTACCACAGGACCAGTTGGACACGGTGCGCGAGGCGGTGATTGATAACATGTCGCAGGCAGCGGAACTCAGGGTGCCGCTAATCGTGGATGCGGGGCACGGCCCGGACTGGGACACCGCACATTGAACCTGGCCGGCTGAAACGTGTCTTAATTGATGACTGCAGCGAGCAGTCGGGCCCGCACCCCCTTTAGCGGGCCCAGGGTTCGGTTGACTCCCCCAAGCCGTGACCCCATCGTTGCCCTGCCGGGTATTCCCGGCAGGGTAATTTTTGTCTGTTACAGGCTTTACCAGATCTTTACGCGCTCTTCCGGCGGCAAATAAAGTGCATCGTTCTCGGCAATTTCAAAGGCTTCGTAAAACTCGGGTATGTTCCGCACCACGCCGTTGACACGGTATTGGCGTGGTGAATGCGGGTCGGTCTGGATCTGTTCACGCACAGCTTCATCACGGGATTTGCCCAGCCAGGCCTGTGCATAGCCGATGAATACGCGCTGTACGCCGGTAAAACCATCCAGCACGGGTGCTTCCTTGCCGTTGAGCGACAGCTTGTAAGCCAATAATGCAATGCTGAGGCCACCGAGGTCGCCGATATTTTCACCCAGCGTGAATTCGCCGTTAACGGCCAGGTCGTCAAAGGGTTTGAATTCTGAATACTGCTCTACCAGCTTGGCGGTGCGTTTTTCAAATTCAGCCTTGTCTTTATCGGTCCACCAGTTGCGCAGTACGCCGTCGCCATCGAAGGTGCTGCCGGAGTCGTCAAAACCGTGGCCGATCTCGTGTCCGATCACCGCACCGATGGCGCCGTAATTGACCGCATCGTCGGCGTTCAGGTCGAAAAATGGCGGTTGCAGGATAGCAGCCGGGAACACGATTTCGTTCAGTGGCGGGTTGTAATAGGCGTTGACCGTTTGTGGTGTCATGGCCCATTCAGACCTGTCTACCGGTTCACCCTGGCGCGCTATGTTCTTTTCGTACTCGAACAGGGCTGAACGCTGCATGTTACCGACCAGGTCATCTTCCCTGATCTCCAGTTTTGAATAGTCTTCCCAGTTGTCCGGATAACCGATCTTGGGTGTAAACTTGGACAGCTTGTCCAGCGCCTGCGCTCGGGTCTCCTCACCCATCCAGTCCAGGTCCTTGATACTGATCTCGTAAGCTTTGATCAGGTTGTTGACCAGAGCCATCATCTGCTGCTTGGCCTCGGGAGGGAAGTGTCGCGATACGTATACCTTGCCGACCACTTCGCCGAGGTTGCTGTTGACGTTGGCCACGGCGCGCTTCCAGCGGGGAAGGGGTTGTTCGATGCCGCGCAGGGTCTTGGAATAGAACTCGAAGTTCTGCAAGTCCAGTTCCTCGTTCAACAGGTGGGCATTGGCATTCAGGACCTTCCACGTCAGGTAGGTTTTCCAGTCGTCCATGGAGGTGTCCTGGATGATGTCGTTGAGCGCACGCATGTAATCGAGTTGTGTGACGACCAGGCCATCGATGCCATCGATGGCCGCGGTCGAGAGGTATTTGTCCCAGGCGAAATCGGGCATCAACTCCGGCAGTTCATCCAGCGGCAGCTTGTTGTACAGGGCCACCATGTCGCGGGTCTGTTCCTTTTTCATGTGCTCTGCGGCCAAGCGTGTTTCCAGCGCCATGATCATTTTTGCAGCTTCTGCGCCGTTGGCAATACCAGCCAGCTCGAACATCTTTTCCACGTGCGTGACATAAGCTTTGCGGATTTCGACCGACTTCTCATCCTCGTTGAAGTAGTACTCACGGTCCGGCAGACCGAGCCCGGCTTGCCAGGTATACATCATGTAGGTGTTGGGGTCCTTGAAGTCCACGTACTGGGCGAGCGCGAACGGCAGGTCGATACCGATCTTGTTGGCTTCCGCGAAGTACACGGCCAGTTGCTCGTAATCGCCCAGCGCCCTGACCTTTGCAAACTCGGTCTGCAACGGCGAAACACCCAGCTGGTTTCGGGTTTCCATGTCCATGTACGAGCTGTACAGGGCCCCGACTTTCTGCTCGTCACTGCCTTCAGGGAAATCGCCTTCTGAAGCTTCCTCGATGATGGTCTTGACGTCGGATGTGGCCTGTTCGTGTACGATCAGGCCAACGCTGTTGCTGGCGCGGTCGGCAGGAATCTCGTTGCTGTCCATCCAGGTCCCGTTGACGTAAACGTTGAAGTCGTCACCAGGACGCACCTGGGTGTTCATATTCTCGAGTAGCAGCCCGGAGTGCTTTTGCATTACATCCACGTCATTGGCCACAGCGGTTTGCTTGGCGGTTTCTTCCTGTCCGCATCCAACTAGCAGCAATGTGAGCGCAAATGCACAGAATAGTTTCTTCATGTTTTATTGTCCTTATCGGGTATTTATTGGGCCAACCAGTCCCGGGGTTTCAGGTAATCGTTCAGCTCGGCCTCGGCAGAGCCGCGTTCGGGGTTGTAGTTATATCGCCATACAACTGAGGGCGGTAGTGACATAAGTATTGATTCTGTGCGTCCGCCGGATTGCAGGCCAAACAGTGTTCCACGGTCGTAAACCAGGTTGAACTCGACATAACGGCCACGGCGGTAAAGCTGGAATTCACGCTCGCGCGCCGTGTATTTCATACCCCGGCGGCGTTTAAGGATTGGCAGGTAAGCGTGCAAGTAACTTTCACCCACGGCTTTTGCGAAGTCGAAGCAGCGATCGAACCCCCAGTCATTCAGGTCATCGAAAAACAGGCCGCCGATGCCACGGGTTTCGTTACGGTGTGTCAAATAAAAATACTCGTCGCACTGTCGCTTGAAAACCGGGTAGACATCGTCACCAAACGGGTCACAGCTGTCCTTGATCGTCTGGTGCCAATGGATGACATCTTCCATGAATGGATAGCAGGGGGTCAGGTCATAGCCACCACCGAACCACCAGGTTTTTTCACCTGCCGGATCTGCGCCGGTCGGCTTGCCAGTGCTGAAAAACCGTATATTGGTGTGGCTGGTTGGTACAAAAGGATTTTGTGGGTGGATGACCACCGAGACGCCCATCGCCTGGAATTCACGGCCTTCCAGCTCGGGCCTTTTAATGGTTGCTGAGCGAGGCAGTGAGAGGCCCTGGATGTGTGAAAAATTGACCCCGGCACGTTCGAATACGGCCCCGTTTTCAAGGATACGGGTACGACCGCCGCCACCGGCTTCGCGTTGCCAGGCATCTTCCTCGAAGCGGCCACCATCTTCGTTTTGCAGGTGCTTGCAAATGCTTTCCTGCAGACCTAACAGGTACCCCTTCACGCGTTCGGTTGTCTC
>JAPHTE010000060.1 GCA_026196445.1 Lysobacterales bacterium | reverse complement strand
TACTGGGTATGGCCGACCGCGGGGCTGGCCAAACGATGGCTGAGTACAAGGCTTCGATGAAAAGCAGCCTGAAATCGGGTGCGGTGTTGTGCCTTTTGGTAAACGTGGGGATGTTTACAGACTCAACAGACCCCATGAGAGTATGGGAATACGCCAAATGTGTAGGAATGAGTGTCCTCGGCGGCGCCGCAGGGGAAGCGATGGGCTTGGGCACCGCGACCACATGGGGTCAGCATCTCTTTCGATCCGGTGCGCTCAACGCCATAATGTGTGCTTTGTCGCGGGCCTTGTCCTTGATTCCAAGCCCTACCTTCCAAAAGGTAGCTGTCGGCACAACTGTGGAAGACGTGGGTGGGACACTCGGCCGGAAGGGATCTGAGAAACTGGGTGGAGTGACCGGTGTCGATACCGGAGGCATTGGCAGCGAAGTGGCGGGGCAAGTAAGCTGTATGGCGGTGGGCATGGCCATCGGTGCAGCGGGGTACGGATTGGGCGGCGGAAATGCCGGCGCGCTCAATCGGCAGGCAGAGAGACTGGGGCTGAATCGGCCAGTCCGAAATACCGGTGGACGTTTCGGTAGCGGCTCAGAGGCTAATCCACCCAATCCTAATCCCGCGGCACTGAAGCCAGGATACCGTCCAGTCCAAAATACTGGTGGGCGTTTCGGCAGTAGCTCGGATCCTAATCCTCCCAGATTTCCTCCTCCAACTACGCCGAAAACCGGTCAAGCTGCTCAACCCTCCAGTGGTTCCGTAACAACACCGGGAACCGGCGCAGCCACTCAGTCCTCCAGTGGTTCTGCTGCCACGGGAGCGGCGTCGGCAACCCCTGTTCCAACGGTTGCGGAGGCTCGTCAGGCGATACGAACGGCCTTTACCAAGCTACAAAATGCAAGCAGCGAGGCGGAGAAGCAAATAGCCAGGCAGGAAGCGATAGAGGCGGGCCGGCAACTGAGACGAGCGATGCCACCACCGGGAGCCGGGCCTGACACTCCACAAACGAAACTAACCTATAATCCACCGGTAGCAGCGACCCAGCCTGTGGCACCACAGCCAACAGTTGCACCTGCGTCATTACCGATAACGGTCCGGCCTGCGGCACCTCAGCCAGCAGCCATTCCCGCGTCACCACCTCCCCCGCCCGTCGGCAGCCCAGTGGGACCAACACCACCTTTACGAGACATGCAGTGGGATTTCTTTGGTCCGAAGACGCCACCGCAGACGACGAGGGATACGGTTGGGGAAACCGCACAGATGATCCAGGATTTTTACTCCCGTAAGCGTTAGTGCTATATAAATATGAAGATATACTTAAGCTGATAGTTTGTACTTTCCTGCAAACCAAATCGGCACCTTGACTTAAATGATGGAGACGAAAACCATGAACAGGATGATAAAAACGAGCAGTCAAAGCTTACTGTTCCTCACAATCGTAATGCTTTTTGCCTTCACTCCCGCGGCTCAGGCCAAAAAGTCCGACAATGACAAATATCTCAAAAAAACTATTGCCGTTGTTGATTTCAGTTCCCGTGTAGCTGATTTCAAAGGGGGGGCAGGATTCGTTGAAATGCTGACCAATGCCCTTTTCCAGTCCGATCGCTTCGTCGTCGTTGAAAGGAATTCGTTATGGCAGGTGCTGGATGAACAGGATTTTGCTGCCAGCGACCGGTCCGCGGCAGCAGTGAAAACGGCGGTCACGGGAAAAGTTCTGCCGGCCCAGTTACTGATCATTGGCGCCATTACCGATGCGGCCACCAATGGTGCACAGAAAAAATCAAGTTCCGGTATTAGTGTTGCAGGATTCAGATTCGGGAGTGGAAAGGCAAAGGCGAGTATGACAGTGATCATCCGCATCCTGGATTCATCCACTGGTGAGATACTGGATTCGGTCAGTATTGAGCACGAAAGTGAATCAGGCGGGCAGGGAGTGAGTGGCTGTGTGTTCGGTGTTTGTGGCAGTTCTGATTCCAGCGAAGGCAAGTATTGGGCCAAGATTACGGAGGAAGTAATCATTATGGCAGTGGATGAAATCGTGGAGCGGACCAAGAATATCCCGCTTGAAGGTAAATTGATACGAGTCGACGGTCCCACAATTTACACGAATGTGGGTGACAGAAATGGCGTTAGCTCCGGCGATACCTTTTCCGTTTACGCGCCCGGGATTGAGTTGATTGACCCAGATACAGGCGAGTCACTGGGTAGCGATATGAGCAAGGTAGGCTCCATCCGCCTGGTGAATGTGCAGGAAAAATTTTCCGGCGCCGTTGCTGAAACCGGGGGAGGCTTCCAGCAAGGCTTCATAATTAAGCCATCGGCGGCAGCCGGGTCTTCGTGGAATGAACCAGAATAGACCTGTTACCTACGATCGGACCAGACAGCACAAGCGAACAGTCCATATACAACAATTTGTTCTTTTCCTTGTCCTGATATCTGGTTCAAACTGGCTGTATGCCAAAGTTCCACTTGACCTGGAAGATGAAAACCAGGCCCTTCGCCTGCACGTGGCCAGTTACGAGATCGTAGACAGTAAACTCGGTGATCCTGCTCCCGAGGGGAGTCGTTTCCTGGTCATCAAGGGAACACTGACAAATAAGAATTCCGGCAAGGGAGTCAGTATTCCTCCGGTAGAAAAAGCATTCTCCATGCGGCTCAATGGCAGCACCATGATAGAGCTGGTCCCCATCTCCGGGGAGACCGCTGATCCGTTCTGGGGGCCGCTTGAACTGGCGGAAGGTGAACAACGGCCAGTGGAAATGGTGTTCGTGGTCCCGGAATCCGGCGTGGAAAGCGCGGAGATCAGGCATCTTTCCAACATGGGATCGATGAGCATATTCATCCTGGGTACCGCTCCTGAAGCTGTAACTGAATTCCTGGCTGGCCCCGAAAGCGCCGGTTTCTCGCAAATAGCAGTCACGTCGGTCATGACAATCCCGGCCTACGATGGTCAGCCTGCACCCGCCGGATGGCAGTTTCTCCAGGTTGACTACTTGTTTACCAACCTGATGGAATTGCACCCATTGGAAACCAACATCGCCAGCCTGTCGACGCTGGTAGAAGACGGTGGTTATCTTTATCAGCCCCTGTCTGCACCAAAGCGTGGAGAAGCTATCGAAGCTGAGCAGTTTTTTGCGCAAGAGCCAACCGCCGGCAAAATGGAGTTCCTGATTCCAATCCAGCACGGTGTCCTGGAGCTGGTGCACTTCACGGACAAAGGCCCGATTCGTTTGAACCTGACCCCGGACCGGCCACGCCAGCCGCTGCCACAAGCCATTGCCGGGCCAACGCGCGAGGGAAGAATTGCCGTCAGCCTCTATGGCATCCGGCCAGCGACCGATGGTGGCGGACTGATCGTTGATCTGGGCCTGAGCCTGAATATGAATGATTCGATGGCGGATTTACCGATTGACCTGTCGAAGGCCTTTGAATTGCACGATCCATCCGGTCAATTTCGCAAGGCGGAGCCGCGCCTCGTTGGTGTGCAACACCCGCTTGGTCAGGTCGTCATCCGCCGCGACCAGGTGACCCGTGGTGAAGTGGCGTTCAGGGGCGTGACCAGCGGCGCCGGGCAAACACTGGTATTGCCCTTGTCCAGCGGGCATGTTCGACTGGATCTGCCGGACCGGGCGGTACGGCCCACCCATCAAATCGCCCAAACGCTAAACCCGCTCGAAGCGCTTACTCGATCCCGCGAACCCCCGCAGCATGACCCTTACCGCTCGGGGCAATATTCAGACGAGCCTGACCCCAGGATAGGAGAATTATTGTTTGAAGCTGAACAATTAATGCGTCAAAGAAAATTGACCACTCCCCGTGGTGATTCCGCACTGGATCGCCTGGACGAGGTTTTATTTTTAGATCCGTACAACCCCAATGCGGTTCAGATGCTGGTGAATATTTACCAGACCTACGTCGACTGGGCCCTGACGGCCATGCAGAGAAGTCAGAATGGCCAGGCAGCCAGGTATGCAGAGCAAGCGCTCTTGGTCCTGGGCAGAGACCCGGCATGGTTTGGCGTGCCCCAGGCAGAGGTCGCCCACCTGTACTTTATCCAGGGTGAGGCATTGGCAAAACACGGACAACCCGCCACGGCCAGGAGCGCATTTTTCCGGGCACTTGCATTGGACCCTGAACATGAAGATGCACAGTTGGCGCTGGATCAACTCGATACCGCACCCGTTCCTCGTCCCGACCCGGAAGCGCCCGTTGAAAGCCGCGAAGCCATCACGCCGGAGACAGTTGGCGATTTGATCACCGGCATTCCACAGGTGCTCGACACCGGCCTGCTCAGGATCAACCGGGTGATGATCCCGCTGTACGGGGTAAAGGGTGAACATGGTCAATACGTGACCAATCTTGAG
>JAPHTE010000398.1 GCA_026196445.1 Lysobacterales bacterium | reverse complement strand
GTTAAATAACATGCTGGGCGAGGAAGATCTGAACCCCGTTGGCTTTCACCGCATGCCACCCGGCGAGCGGCTGGCTTCGATGATGACACCCGTTGTTGCCGGGTTCGCTGACGGCAGCCAGGTCGCTCTCGGTTCAGGTGGCTCCAATCGCATTCGCAGCGCCATCCTGCAGGTGCTGGTCAACGTGTTTGAATATGGCATGGAGCTGGAAGATGCGGTTGCTGCACCGCGCCTGCACCTCGAAGGAGATCACATGACAATCGAGCGGGGTTTTCCAGACGCTGCGCTGGCGGCACTGGAGGCTGAGTGGCCAGGCGTGGAACAGTGGGAGGAGAACAACCTGTTCTTTGGCGGCGTGCACGCCGTCCGGCGTTCCTCCAATGGCAAATTCAGCGCCTCGGGCGATCCACGCAGGGGTGGCGCAGTGGCGTTTGCAGAGTCAGTGAGTCTCTGATTTTAATGGCTGCCAAGATATTTCTTTGCATACGCTGGTGCTTAAGGGTTAAAATACACGGCTACGCCCCGAGTGGGCATAACTGAAAAACCGGAGCAAAAATGCCAAGCGTAAAAGTTCGCGAAAACGAGCCTTTTGAGTACGCACTGCGTCGTTTTAAACGTTCGTGTGAAAAGGCCGGTGTACTGGCGGAAACACGTCGCCGTGAGTACTACGAAAAACCAACCCAGGAACGCAAGCGTAAAGCTGCTGCTGCAGTAAAACGCAATTTGCGCCGCCTGTCCCGGGACAATATTCGCCGTACCCGCATGTATTGATTTTCCGGGGTTTTGTTCGAGCCCGGAACGCCCGTTTCGGGTGGTGATCCCGGATTCACCCCAGGTCGAAGAAACCCTGTCCTTGTAGAAGTGGCCGCCATGACCCTGAAGGCTCAAATCCTCGATGATGTAAAATCCGCCATGCGGAAGCGTGATCAGAAGCGCTTGACCGCGTTGCGCTTGATCACCGCCGCGATCAAGCAAATCGAGGTTGACAAACGGGTCGAACTGGACGAACAGGGTGTGCTCGCGGTGCTGGATAAAATGGTCAAGCAACGCCGGGATTCCCTGCAGCAATACGAAGCGGCTGGTCGTGACGACCTGGCGGCCCAGGAAGCATACGAGCTTGAATTGATTGGCACATACTTGCCAGAAGCGCTCAGTGATGAAGAAGTTACTGAACTGATACACCAGGCCATTGATGAAACCGGTGCCAGCAGTATCCGTGACATGGGCATGGTCATGAACAAGCTGCGTGGTGAGGTCCAGGGCCGAGCCGATATGAAGGCTGTCAGTAACGCTGTTAAAGACGTTCTTCAGAGCACCTGATCAATGCCGATGGCCACAGGCCTGTCACTGCCATTCCAGCCTCGCGGCCGAATACGATCGCTTAATTCTGAAACACCATGAGCGGCCTGATACCCGATTCATTCATCGAGGAATTACTGGCGCGGAGCGATGTCGTGGATGTGATCGAACGACGCGTCCCACTCAAGCGCGTCGGACACGAGTTCCAGGCCTGTTGCCCGTTCCACAATGAAAAAACACCGTCGTTTACCGTCAGCCCCAAGAAGCAGTTTTACCATTGCTTTGGTTGTGGTGCGCATGGTTCCGCGATCGGGTTCCTGATGCAGTACGAAGGCCTGGAGTTCCTGGATGCGGTCGAGGAACTGGCGCGATCCGCCGGCCTCCAGGTGCCCAAGAGTGGCCCACAGCAGCCGCGCCCGGATACAGGCTTATATGACATGCTGGCCGCCTGCGCCAGGTTTTACAGCGAGCAGTTAAAAAACAAGCCAACAGCGGTTGAGTATCTCAAATCACGTGGCCTGTCCGGAGAAATCTGCCGAGATTTTGAAATTGGTTATGCCCCCGCGGGCTGGGATACGCTGATCAAGAAGCTCGGCACCGATGACAAGAAGCTGGCGTTATTGAAACAGGCCGGCATGCTCAGCGAAGGGAAAAAAGGCGTTTACGACAAGTTCCGTGACCGCATCATGTTTCCGATCCATGATCGTCGTGGCAGGGTCATCGCTTTCGGCGGCCGGGCTATGTCCGATGACGGCCCAAAATACCTGAACTCCCCGGAAACCGATCTCTATCACAAGAGCCGCGAACTGTACGGCCTGTACCTGGCGCGCCAGCGCAGTGGCCGCCTGGATGAAATCATTGTCGTTGAAGGCTACATGGACGTGGTGGCCCTGGCCCAGTTTGGTTTCAAGTACGCCGTGGCAACCTCGGGTACGGCGACCACGGCATTGCAGGTGGAAATGCTGTTCCGGGCGACGGATACGGTGATTTATTGTTTCGACGGAGACGCGGCGGGGCGTAAGGCGGCCTGGCGCGCATTGGAGGCCACGCTGCCGCGTATGCGTGAAGGCCTGCAGGCAAGGTTTCTGTTCCTGCCCGAAGGGGAGGACCCCGACAGCATGGTACGTAAACACGGCGCTGACGAGTTTACCCAATTACTGGGGACTGCCACGCCGTTGTCCGAGTTTTTCTTCGAGCACTTCACTGAGTCCATCGATATCAGCAACCTGGATGGCCGTGCCAAGCTGGTGCAGCAGGCGCAGCCCTATGTCGAAAGCATGCCAGAGGGTGTGTTTCGAGACATGATGACCGAACGCCTGGAGACCTTGGCGCAGCACCGGTTGCAAACCCGCACCAGGCAGCAGAGAACGCCGCCGGACGGCTTGCAAAACAGGGGCAAGCCGGCGCAGCAACGCACGCCCATGCGCACCGCCCTGGCGCACCTGGTGCAGAATCCGTCACTGGTGGAGAAACTGGATGACACCTCGGATTTTGATGGCCTGGTCAACGATGATATCCAGGGTGTGGAAATCTTCAGAGAACTTGTTGATTTCTGCGCTAAACGCCCTAATATCACAACGGCACAGTTAATTGAACTTTGGCACGAACACCCGGCAACACCCCATTTACAGAAACTGGCAGTTTGGACCCTGCACGGGGGGGAAGAGGAACAGGCGCAGGAGTTTGTCGATGCGGTTAACCGGATTCGTCTGGGTTGGGTTGAAATGCTGTTGTCCAGGGTTAGCAATGTTATCGAACAACCGAAAGAATACAGGGCCTTGCAACAACGCCAGCAAGAGTTAAAAAAACAACTCGAAGGCCAACAAGATTGAGTGATATGAAATCTCCGCGAAACGGGGTCGCCGATGCGGAGTTTCTAAACTATAGTTACATCACGAAGTAGAACTTATGAATCAAAATCAACAGTCGCAATTAAAGGATCTGATCACCAAGGGCAAGGAGCAGGGCTTCCTGACGTACGCCCAGGTTAACGATCATCTGCCCGATGATATCGTCGATCCCGAACAGATCGAAGATATCATCAATATGATCAATGATATGGGTATCTCCGTGCACGAGAAAGCACCCGATGCCGATACGCTGATCCTGAACGATGATGCGGCGACCTCGGACGACGACGACACGGCAGCAGAAGAAGCCGCGGCAGCGCTGGCAGCGGTTGAAACCGAAATCGGTCGCACCACGGACCCGGTGCGCATGTACATGCGTGAGATGGGTACCGTTGAACTGTTGACCCGCGAGGGCGAGATCGTTATCGCCAAGCGCATCGAAGCCGGTCTGAAACAGGTCCACCTGGCGCTGGCCCGCTTCCCGGCCACACATGCCATTCTGCTTGACGGCTACATCCTCCACCAGGAAGGCAGGCAACGTCTGACCGAGGTCATGATTGATTTCGTCGATCCGGATGCCCCCGAGGAACCCATTCCGGTGGCGAAGAAACCCGCTGCCGTGGTCAAGAAGGAAGCCGCTGCAAAGGGCAAAGTCAAGGACGTTGTTGATGATGATGACGATGATGAGGCCGAGGCCGAAGACGAAGGCCCGACCGGTCCGGACCTTGAAGAAGTAGCCACTCACTTTGAAAAGCTGGGTAAGCACCACGCTGCCTTTGTCAAACTGGTTGACAAACACGGCCCGGGTCATGCCAAGGCCCAGGAACACCTGGACGCCATGGCCGAGATGTTCATGTGCCTCAAGCTGCCAGCCAAGATGGTCGACCACCTCGTTGACCGTTTACGCTACGAGGTATCCCGTACGCGTGAACACGAACGGGCGATCCTGCAGATGGCCGTGCGCCAGGCAAAAATGCCCAAGCTGAGTTTTATCAAGAGCTTCCATGAAAACGAAGCCGATCCCAAGTGGATCGATTCCGTACTCAAAGGCAAGCAGAAATGGGTCGCTCAGCTGGCCGAATACACGGATGATATCCGCGAAGTGCAGGCCAGGCTGGCACGCCGCCAGGTCGCCAATCGCATCACCATCGCCGAGCTGAAAGATATCAACCGCGCCATGTCTATTGGCGAGGCCAAGGCCCGGCGCGCCAAGAAGGAAATGGTCGAAGCCAACCTCAGGCTGGTGATTTCCATTGCCAAGAAGTACACCAACCGCGGTTTGCAGTTCCTGGACCTGATCCAGGAGGGCAACATCGGCCTGATGAAAGCGGTGGACAAGTTCGAATACCGTCGTGGTTACAAGTTCTCCACCTACGCCACCTGGTGGATCCGCCAGGCCATTACCCGTTCGATCGCGGACCAGGCGCGCACCATCCGCATTCCGGTGCACATGATCGAGACGATCAACAAGCTGAATCGGATTTCCCGCCAGATGCTGCAGGAAATTGGCCGCGAACCCACACCCGAGGAGCTTTCCATACGCATGGAAATGCCCGAGGACAAGGTGCGCAAGGTGTTGAAGATCGCCAAGGAGCCGATCTCCATGGAAACACCGATCGGTGATGATGAAGAT
>JAPHTE010000130.1 GCA_026196445.1 Lysobacterales bacterium | reverse complement strand
GTGTCGTCCGATGGACTCGCCGCCGGGCGGATGTGGGCACTGGATAATTGCCCGGTACCGGTTCGCCGCACGGGCGTGATCCGGTTTTTTTCACCCGCACCCTTTTTGCTACCGTTTCTGCTGGTCACCAACCGGCGCTGCTTCGTGACGGCGTTGGCATCCCGAATACTGGCTTTTGTGGCCAACTCGGTTGCACGGATGGGTGATAGCCTGGAGCGCCCGACTTTCTTGTCTCCCATTTGGGTCTCACCGCGGCTGCCCTGATAACCCCTGTTATTTGTCTGCCTGGCGTCGTGCCGCGCATTTCGTTGCCTGAATGTGAGATCGCGCGTATCAGCAATATGCGCAGGTTGATCCCGGTCACGGTAGAGGTTTCTATGCCGTTCAGACCCATAATCCCTGTAGTCACGGTCGTGCCGGCCGCGGTCACGGCCATGATCCCGGTGGCTATAGCGGTCGTAGCGATGGTGGTCAGGGCGCGGGTAGCGATGACGGTAACCGTACGGCCCCCAGTTGCCGTAATGACGATGGTGCCAATAGTGGCTACGGTGCCAGTATCCACCCGGATAATACCCAAACCTGAACGGACCCCAGTTCCAGCTCAATCCAAAATCCCAGCCGTACCAGGGGTCATACCTGACATTGAAACCCCAGGTGTAAGGGCGTGGATAGTAATAACGTGGTGAAACCCAGGGGCGGTAGTGCCAACCGGTGCCATAGATGATGGTGTCGTGATAGACATAACTGCCGGTATAGCCAGGGGTGTAACCGACATACACGATTTCCGGTGTGCTGTCGTACACGTAAACATACTTGACGTTGTAAACCGGTGAGCTGGGCAGAATCGTGTCCACCTCGTCCGGCCGGTAGTCTGACACCTGCCAGGGGCCATCAGGAGAGGTGGCCACGTACCAGACGCCGTCCTCCACCAGGTAGTACACGCGGTCTGAATACAATACCGTTGAACCTGAATTCTCTGCATAGACAAGATCCGTGCCGTCTACCGGCTGAAAACTCGGCTCTCCGTCATAAGCCACTTCGATATCCACTTCGCCCCTTTCCACGGCAGCGGTCTGTGGAATATATGCATCAAGGACAGCCTCCCTGGCCTCCTCGGTCCCGGCGACATAAACACGGCTGTCGGCTTGCTCAGAGTTTTCCGGGATCAGGGCGAAAGCCGACGGCAACGCGTCTGCCGCCTGGTATGACCATGGCCCGTACAGTGACTTGGCGTGATACCAGCGCCCGGCCAATACGATGTAAAACTGCTGGGAGCTGACGTGCATGAACACGTCTTCTTCCGAGTTCTGTAGCACCAGCAAGTCGTCAACCAATGGAACAAAAGCAGCGGGGCCATCGGTCACCAGCAACTCCGCAGGCTCCATGGACACGACCACTTCCGGCGCATTGGCTGCGGTGACTTGCTCCACTGCAACCTCTTCATCAGCATCCGCTTCGTCAGCCTTGACCATGGCGACAATATCCGTCGGCGGATTGGTATCGAAACGATATGGGCCGGCAACCTCGCTGGCCCGGTACCAGACATCCTTTGCCGCATTCAGGTAGTAGGTTCTGCCATCGGTAATCAATGGATAGGGTGTATTGATCACGGCCTCGTAAGGGCTGTCCTCTATCTCGCGCCGGACCGGCTCACCATCAATAGTGACCAGCAGCGCAGGCCGGTCCCGGTACACGATTTTGGGTGGCTTGGTGCTCGAGGCATGCAGAGCTTCCGATTCAGATTCCGCAAGCTGCAAATCGGCCTGTAGTTCATCCAGGGGAAGTTCGAGATTCCAGCTGGCGGATTGCGCTGTCAAGGCCGCTGCGAAATCTGCCTGTATGTCAGCGGTGCCGGCAGGGAAACGGGTGTCGGTAACTTTAAGGTTTCGTGGCCAAACAATCTGTCGGGATTGGTCCACGTCGAACTGCGATTCGAACCAGCCCGCACCAAAAATCGGCGTGCTGCCAGGCGTTGGCCGATAGGCCAGTGCTGCGCGGGACTGCAGCAGACCATCGTCCATACTATCCACTTGCAGTGCGTAGACCGTAACCGTGCCTTCTTCCAGCGCCAAAGTACGTGGCCAGCCGTCCTGGGACGCCAGCGCGGAGGGAAGTGTCGCCAACAGCGACAATATCCAGAAAGAGCTAAACAATAACCTGTTCATGTCTGTAACCTATGCAGCGTAAACCTCTGTGTCCATTCAGTTGAACAACCTCACTCGGATTGTTTCATCTGTACTGTACGCAAGAACCCCTGAACACAGGGTGAATACTGGCATCGCAGGTTTACAAGCGATATGGCAAATGCAGTGTGAACTCGACACCAGCACCCTGTGGCAGGTTACGCGCATCGACACTGCCGCCGTGCGCCTCGGCCACCAGCTTGACGATGTGCAGGCCCAAGCCCAGGTGTGACCTGCCGGCTTTTTTATCCCTCAGTGACACCAATGAATCGAACAACTGCCCGTGCAGCACATCGGGCAAACGGGTGCCCGTGTTGGCCACGCTGAGCAGGCAATCGCTATCCTCCTGCCTGAGAGAAATGGTTACATCATCATTCGTCCCACTGAGGCCGATGGCGTTATCGACCAGCTTGTCCAGGGCCTGGGCAATCAATTCGGGGGCACAGCGGATTCGACAATCGCCGGTGTGAAGCTCCAGCCCGATGCTGCGTGACGGGTGCACCGCGCGGTAACCGGCCACGCAGTGTTTCAACATTCCAGCGAGATCAATGGTCTCCCACTCGGTACTCCTGACCGATCCTTCCAGCCGCTGGGCCTCGGACATCGCGGCCACGATCGCGGCCTGGCGGTCGAGGCCCTCCCTGGCGCGTTCCAGGTACTGGCGGGATTCCGCATCCAGTTCCCGGCTGGCCAGGTTTTCCAGCGATGAACGGGTGATGGCGATGGGTGTTTTCAACTCGTGGGACAGCCGCCCGGCCAGGTTTTGCAGGTAAGCGGTGTACTCCGACACGGCCTTGAGCAGTTTTGCGGTGTTGCGCGCAAGTTCCCCGACTTCATCACCCGAGGTGGCTGACGGCAACTCGGGCGCGTGGGCGGTATCGTCCATGGCCCGGTTGACCGCAGCGCTGAGTTTCTGCACCCGCCGCGAAAGAAGCGTGGCGAACAACCACAGCCCGGCCGCCAGTATGAACACCAGCGCCAGTGCGACCAGCGAGAACCGGCCCAGCGCGCGGTTGGTCATCAGCAGCATCCCCTCGGAGCGGGTTTCCATCACCACGGCCCCGATAATCTCACCGGACCGGGTTTCTCCGGGTGTTTTCACCGCGCGTACCGGCACCGCCACCAGGCTGTAAACCGCAGCACTGTCGGCATCACGCCGCCAGGACGCGCCACCGGTGAACAAACTGTCGAGGGTGCCGGGCTCGAAACGAACCGGCCACAACGCAGGAGCCTGGCGGAGTTGCATACGCGAATCGGCCACCGCCTGGTAAATCATGCGTTGCACCCAGGTCAGTTCACTGTCATCACCGGTCTCGAGCGGCCCTGAATCCGCCACCACCCAACCGTCGCCCTGCACCAGCCAGGCACGCGAATTATCGGGTACAACACCGCCCAGCCAGCGGGCGGCCTCGTCTTCGCGGCTGACCAGTTCCAGCCAATCACCTTGCCGTCTGCCATCCAGGGTTCCCGCGTAACGCTCGGAAGACACCCCGGCCATCGTGAACGCCGGCGCCACGGCCCCGACAGCGATGCGTTCCACGCCCACGGGCAGAGCCACTTCGAGGGTATACCCCTCCGCATCATCCATCCAGGCGCCTTCAAGACGCGTGCCACCGCCCTGGCTGTTGAGGGTCATTGGCCCGGGTGCTTCACTGGCGATCATGTAGGAATGCTGGCCGCGGTTGCTTTGTACATACAACATCACACCGGCACGCCGGCTGGCCTCACTGGTGCCGGTGTTGAAGCTCGTGGCGCTGACATCCCCGGGATCGGTCACCTTCAATGCGAGGTAAAAATGGCCCTGGTAGCGTCCCGCCAGCACGTCCAGGGCCAGGTTGTCAGCGGGTGAGGTGAAGACCAGCCGCTGGTCGGCTTGCGGCCAATCGGCCAGGTAACCATCGATGACCGGGGCGGTGTCCAGTTGACGCAGCGGCAGGATCCTGCCACGCGCCAGCTTCAGATCCGCCTGGAAAGCCGCCGGCATGGCGTGGGATATGGTCCTGGCAGATACCAGCAGCGCGTTTTCCTCGGCCTCGCGCAGGAAGTTCTCGAGTTCCTGCACCAGCTTCCAGCCCGACCACGGCAACAACAAGGTCAACAGGGACAAGGCCAGCAGCTGGTTTCTCAGGCGCACGTCAGCAACCGCTTATCCATCACTGGCGCTATTCCAGCGGTAGCCCGCGCCGTAAACCGTGTCCAGCTTGTCGAAGGTACTGTCGATGGCCTTGAACTTGCGCCGGATACGCTTGACGTGGCTGGTGATGGTCTGGTCGTCGACCAGGATATTGGCGTCATCCATCAACTGCTGGCGTGACCGCACGTGCCCGGGGTGGCGTGCCAAAGAGTGCACCACCCACAACTCGGTCACCGTCAGCGGCACCGGCTGGCCATTCCACTGCACTTCCATGCGCTCGATGGACAAACGCAGCGCGCCGCGTTCCAGCCAGGTCCCCGTGTTCTGTTCACCGGATAACATCTCCACGCGGCGAAACAGCGCGACGATCCTGGCCATCAGGTGTGGCAGCGAAATGTCCTTGGTCAGGTAATCGTCCGCACCGAGCCTGAG
>JAPHTE010000140.1 GCA_026196445.1 Lysobacterales bacterium | reverse complement strand
GCCAGTTCGAGCTGGTCGAAACCGGCATCGGCTCCCAGGCTTTCTGTTGAACTGGTGTATTTTGCCTTGCCCCAATAACCACGAGTGGGAATGTAACGATCGTCCAGCCGGTCAAGTTCGAGCTCGGCAAATAGCTCCGCGCCGTCAAATGAGAAAGGTGTTATATCGGGGTCGCCAACCGTGATATCCATTTTTCCGGTATAACGTGTGTAACCGGCGCTGAGCTTGGCGTAACGGCCAAATTCCCGCGCCAGTGTGAGTGCGCCGCCGATTTCGTCGAGCTTGATCTCTGCCAGGGCGTCACCTTCATTGTCAATCAGGAACAACGGCCGTCTGAATACCGCTGCACTGGGATGGAAACTGTACTTCAGGGCATCGTCAAGCGGCCGGTAATAGTCCGTGAACAGACCGGGCGATTCGCCCACTTGCACCATCGCGCGAAATTCAGAGCCACGGTCGTCAAGACCGGAATGCAAATAGCCGCCCCTGAAATTGAAATCAGTGCCACGCCCGCTGAAGCTCAAATCCATGCCCGTTTCGATAAACTGCTCGCCTCGCTCGTCCTGCACAACCGTGATCTCGATACCGTTCCGTCCATCATTCTGTACGATGTGAAATCGGGCATGACGTATGAATCCCAGGCCATAGACCTGGTCCAGGTCAGCTTCGAGTTGTGCCACGTCCAGGAGTTTACCGGCTTTGACGTGGATGAACTCCATGATTACGTCATCGGAAAACCTGGACTGGTTATCCAGTTGCACGAATTGCACAACCGGTGGGCCCTCGACACAGGAATCGACGTGTTTTCTCCACACCCGGTACTCGTCTTCGGTAAGTGAATATTCCGCCAGTTCGTTCTGCACGGCCTCGGCTGCTGCGTAACCGATAGGCAGGGCTGCATCCAGCTTCTCGAAGTCAGCCGATCCAACCTCGTTTCCGAGCTCCGGCGTAATCAGCACGTCATTTTCCTTCAGTGTCTGGATCTGGACATTCGTGTTATGCACCGTCAGCAAGCCGGTTATCTGGTACACGATGGCCAGTGCATCGGTAATCTCCTCTTCGGGGATCAGCTTGGCGCCCACGTCAATTGCGATAACGGCCTCGGCGCCCATGTTCCGTGCTACGTCCACCGGCAAGTTGCGCGCCAGCCCGCCGTCCACCAGCAGATGTTCATTCCAGCGTACAGGGTCAAATGCAGCCGGTACCGCCATGCTGGCGCGCATGGCCATGGAGAGTTCACCGTTCCCAATAACCACCATCTCTCCACTAACGATGTCAGTCGCGATGGCCCGGTACGGAATCGGTAGCTGGTCAAAGTTGTTGGTATTGACCCGTTGCGAGGTTACGGACTCGAACAAAAAAGTCACTTTCTGCCCGGACACCAGTCCCCTTGGCAGCAGGTTGCTGTTTTTGCCGATACCGAGTTTCGGGCCGAACAGGCCCAGCGCATCGTCGGCCTTGCGCCTGAATGGCAGGTCTTCGCGCGGTGTCTTGTCGACCAGCAACTGTCCCCAGTCGGCATTCCGGATGATCTGCGTGATTTCCTCGGATTGCATGCCGGTGGCCAGCAACCCACCGACGATTGACCCCATGCTGGTGCCGGCGATGTAGTCATAGGGGATGCGCATTTCTTCCAGTTTTTTCAGCACGCCCAGGTGGGCGTAGCCACGCGCGCCACCACCGCCAAGCACCAATCCTATACGCGGACGGTCGGTGACCAAGGGTGTACTGCACTGCATGTCTTCTGCCCACAGGGACTGGCAGCATGTCAATCCTGCAAACAGCAGCAGAACCAGGCCGGAACATACGTCGTGCAGAACTTTCAACATCGATTGGTCTCCCCCAGGGTGAGTATTAACGGACCCTTGATCTATTTTGACCGCTTTGCCCGGGGCCTGCAATTTCACCCTGCGCCTGTGCTCGCCGGTGGTTTGGGGGAGGGACTTGAATTGACATGCCATAGAACCAATCATTCAGTGAGGAGATCACCGGTTTTATCAATCATTCAGGGAATACG
>JAPHTE010000427.1 GCA_026196445.1 Lysobacterales bacterium | reverse complement strand
CGTTCAGTGCGCTTGTCCGCCAGCTTTGATTTTTAATAGGATCATATTTGATATTGACTTAATCGTCGTTTGATAAAAAAGGGCCTCAGCGAAAGCGGGGCCCTTTTTTTACAACAACTTTGTGTGTTTGATTGTGAACTTGCTCCTGCCAAGGACGTTACGGCGTTGCAAATTGACGCTGATGCTTGAAAACCAGCAATAGGATTTAACGGATTTTTTTAATGGTTAATATGGTTTCAACATAGGTCTTTTCAGGTGACGCTTGCAGGGCCAGTAATGGCGTAACTGAAACGCCATTCAATATACCTTTATAAAATTCGCCGTTCTCCAGAAAGTATCGCATGCCTGTTGTATCGTGAATGATATATGGCTTGCCCTCGACTGAGCCTAAATACAGCATAACGTGCCCGGGGGTGTAAATCAGGTCACCCACATCCAGGTTTGCAAGCGCTTCAAGCCGTTCTTCCATGCCGGTTTCTTCGGTAAAGCGGGTGTTTTGGCCAAAGGTGCTGTTGCGTTGTGTTTTCGAATTTCGCGGCAATAACAGCCCCATACTTCTGTAAACTTCACTGACAAACCCTGAACAATCGCGGCCGTTATAACGATGGCCCCAACCATAACGCTCACCAAGGAATTTAAATGCCTGGGTAATAATATTATTGGCGTTGTGGGTCAGGTAGCCACGGTGCACGTCCTTGCTACGGGCAATGGAGGCATACCTGAAAACCAGCTTGCCATCCTCATCCCGTACCGGCAGTTTCACGACATAACTTGCATACGGGTTTTGTCCGTACAGGTTATGGCGATTTTCCCTTGGTACCTCCAGCGGCAGGCGCGTACCCATCTCCAATTGCAGTTCAGAAACCGCTGCTACTTCAGGGTTAAAAACAGTCGTAACCTTGGCGCCTGTTATGACCAGGAAATCAGCGGCAGATTTATACGCCTCGATCGTCTCTTTATCACCGTAGGCGAGGTCGGCTTCGCGCATCCAGGCCAAATAATTATAGACCCGTACAAGCACCCATTGACCGTCTTTGCTTTCATGTAAAACGGCAACTGCGTCTGCTGGAAAAACCACGCTCTCCTGGTGGCGATCGATGTCCTTGTTTTGGCCTTTTCTGAATATGGGTACAGCGTTGGGGAAAGTGCGCAGGTTTGAACGCCGCACGGCCAGAGCATAAGCAACGGGATTAAGTTCTTTGATGGCTTCACGATTTAGATTTTCATCGAGTTCGTCGTAGAAGGCCTGCGTGACCGGCGTGTCATCATTGAATGTAGGTTCCTGCTCTAAATGACGGCTGATAAAGGCTATTTCCGCCAGCAGCTCTGACCTGGTGAGCTGGGGAGGTATCTCAAAAACCTGGGACATTTCGGTTATCTGGGACAGGTTTTTCCGATTGACATCGTTAATTTTGTCCATGGACCAAATTGGAGTGGTCCCTGTTTCAGTTTGTTTGAGCCAGAATCCAGGCGACAGCTGTTCTTCTGAGACACCTACCACGTCACTTATAAACGACGTGTTTTCCTGGCCAAATAGTTGTGATGGATTGCAAAGGATGCCCATAAAAATTAAGGCTGAGAGCATTTTCTTCATTTTTCCTTATCCTTCGTGATATTTATTTCTTCCAACTTTTAAGTGATTAAAGACAGTACTTTGCCGACAAGTAAACCGCCTCCAGTACCGATTATGTATCCTATCATTGCCATTAATACACCAATAGGAATCAATACTTGTGAATAGGCGGCAGCCAGGATCGGGGCAGAAGCAACACCACCAATATTGGCCAGAGAAGCAATGCCGCAGGTAAAAAGGTCCAGCTTGAAAAACCGTGCGACACACAGCATGACAAGCGCATGAACCAGCAGGATCACCATACCCGCCACCACGTACAGTGGCGCCTGGCCCAGCTCGGCAAAATTTGCTCGCGAGGCAATCAGGGCAATAATGACAAACAGCATCACGCTGGACATTTCACCGGAGCCCGGCATTTTGCCAAGGGGTGTCATTGCTGCCAAAACGCCCGTGACGGTAACAATCAAAACCGTCCAGGTAGTGACCGTAAAAAATGCAGTTGTTGGCAGTATTTTCGCCACGGTTAAAGAAAGGGCGGCGACGGCAAAGGCGATACCCAACAAAAAAATCATGTCGGTAAACTCAACGGGCCGTTGCTTTTCACCGCCATTTTCTTCCAGCTCTTGGCCGATCCTGTCCAGTACTTGCGTGTCGGCTTTGGTCCAGCGATTAAAAATATTGGCAAAAGGAACCAGCGCTAAAAGCAGCATCACCCAGAGAGCGTAATCAATAGAATCGATCAATAAGGTATAGCCCATTTCTGATTCGGCAATATTCAATGAGCCCTGAATGGCAAGCATGTTGCCTGTGCCGCCCATCCAGCTACCGCTGAGAGCGGCAAAAGCCTTCCAGGCCTGAGGCTCCATCCATTGGCTAAAAATGGCAAAAGAGACAACAAAACCAATGCCGATACTGATCGAGGCAGAGAAAAATCCAAGTAGCATTTTTCCACCAAGGCGACGAATTTGACGCAGATCACTTTTAAGCAGCATTAAGAAAATCATTGCCGGGAGTAACGCTCGTTTCAATTCGAAATAGGCAGCCGAAATATCAGCATTGCGCTCCCAGACACCAAATGTTGAAAGCAACATAATGACTAAATAAAGTAATACGGCGGCGGGCAGGTATGTAAAAAACAGACTTTGCTTATAGCGTTGCTCAATAAACCTCAAGCACCCGGCAACAAAAAGCAAAATGGCGACATACGCGAAGGGGGATGTGATCATCTGTAATTTGCCAACCAGGAAGATTTATGGCAATACGCCATGAATGCGTCCTATACTCTGTGGTTCGGATTCACTCCGAATTAAGGGTGGAATTTACGACCTCTATTTTGTTACTGATTTTATCGAAATCTACAGGCAATGGATACTTGAATCTGATTATTGCTATCGCTCCCTCGAAGAAAGTATACCTTTTGCCAGGCCGCATGATGACGGGTATTTTGGTTTCGATCAAAACTGCACGGCCTGCCATGCGATGGACAGGCCACCTGAAACAAGATTGAACAACGATGATGAAAAAAATTGGTTTAGCGGGATTTGGGTTCATAGGGAGCTTTCTTTATGAACGATTGAAAAATAACAAGAAAATCCAGGTCGATGCAGTCTGGGACCCCATCTCAGAAAAGACAGCGGCACTGGACAGGCATTTAGTGTGCAAAGATTTGGAGGATTTAGGATCCAGGTCATTGGATTTGATAGTAGAGGTCGCACATGCCGATGTTGTCAGGAATCTGTGGCCCCTGATGAAATCAGGAGCAGATTTAATGATCGCATCCATGACGTGCTTGTCTGACCCGGAATTCCGCCACCGGATGGAGCGCGATGCAGGACAAACAGGACAACAAATATTCTTGCCCCACGGGGCAGTCCTTGGTCTGGACGGTCTGCGTGACGGCAGGTCATTATTGACATCTGTCTCTATCACGACCACGAAGCATCCTGAAAGCCTGGGCATCACTGACAGAAAAATCGAAAAACCCGAGGTGGTCTTTACAGGAACCACCCTGGAGGCCTGCCGTACATTCCCGCGAAACGTCAATGTTCACGCAGCTGTTGCCCTGGCAGGTGTTGGTTTCGAGGCAACGCAATCCACGGTCATTGCTGATCCACACACGAAAAAAATGCACCACTATATCGAAGTCAGAGGGCGCGGCCTGAATTGGAACCTTGAAATAGAGAGTTTTTCTGCGGGAGTCGTAACCGGGAGCTATACGCCGGAATCACTATACCAAAGCCTGGTTTCGGTATTGACCAGGGACAACGGATTCTGCATTATCTGAACCACCCTGGACATGCTTGATGCCAACTCAAAAAAGCACCTTGTACCCGCCTTGGCTGGTTTGTGATTTACAAGGATATGCATCGATAATTCACTCCATGCAGGAGATAGATTACATGAGGATCAAACATACAGTTCTGGGCCTGGTTCTTTGCATTTCTGCCCTGCAGGCTGTCTCCTCTGCCCAGGGTAAAACACCCCAGGCATATCGTGGTGACAAAGAAAACCTGCATGTTTATTTGCTCATTGGCCAGTCGAATATGGCGGGTCGCGCGCCTTACACACAGAATGAATCCCTGCCTATCGAGCGGTGCTACCTGCTTGATAACAGTGGTCGATGGGAGCCAGCCAGCAACCCGCTTAACCGATATTCGACCATCCGCAAAGACATCAGCATGCAAAAAATGAACCCCGGTTATCGTTTTGCACAAGCCATGCTTGAAACGGATAAAACGATTTCTCTCGGCTTGGTGGTGAATGCCAAGGGGGGCTCAAAGATCGAAGAGTGGTCAGGGGCGTCCAAATTCTACCGCGAAGCGCTGAGGCGCGTAGTGCAGGCGCAAGAGACAGGAACGCTCAAGGGAATACTCTGGCACCAGGGGGAAGCCAATGTTGGGAACCCGGATAAATACATAGATAAACTCATTGAGCTTGTCGAACGATTCAGGAAAGACCTCGATATGCCGGAGCTGCCCTTCATCGCTGGTCAAATCGACCAGGTACCTTCAATCAACGACCAAATCGCCACGCTTCCAGATCGTCTGCCCTTCACTGGATTTGTTAGCTCAGAAGGCCTCGTAACTTTCGAGGAATGGCATTTTGACGCCACGAGTGTGAAGCTTATGGGTGAACGTTATGCAGAAGAAATGTTAAAAATTCAAACCAGCCGGATGACTGAATAGAGAACTAAATAATGTCCGCCGCACTCGATGCCGGGGTACAAGACCCCGGCTGAGATGGCTGAACGATTACATAGACCATGACGGCCCAACTAAAGCGTTACTGAGACAGGGGGCAGGTCAATTAAGCATGGCGAGATTGTCTATCTTGCTGATGCCCAGCCCGGGAAGGTCGGTGATCGTGATTTCCGCATTGTTGAACAACACACCACTGGTAACCGGGTCAAACTGACCCAGTGAGGGTGTGTCAAGATCAACCAGGGTAATGACCGAGGCTTTTGCCACAGCGACATGGGCTGCTGCCGCGACGCCGATACTCGATTCCAGCATGCAGCCAATCATGCATTTGACACCGTAAATACCGGCAATATCGGCTATCTTGATAGCGTTGGATATACCACCAGTCTTCATTAGTTTGATATTGATGATGTCAGCACCACGGGTTCGTATCAGCTCGATGGTTTCCTTGGGGCCGAATGTGCTTTCATCGGCCATTACGGGTGTGTTGATTCGCTCGGTGACATATTTCATGCCTTCAATATCATCACCTTTGACGGGTTGCTCGAGCAATTCAAGCTGCACGCCGCTGTCTTCGAGTGCACGCAACACGGTGACTGCCTGCTTTGGTGTCCAGCCCTGGTTGGCATCCAGCCTGATCAGTGCGCGTTCGTTCACCGCCGCATAAATAGCCTTGATGCGTTCAATATCGAGTGCCGGGTCTTTTCCGATCGTGATCTTTAATGTTTCGAAACCAAGATCGATCGCATTCAGCGTGTCTTCCACCATCTTGTCGATGTAATCCACGCTGATCGTTATATCGGTCATGATGACGTTGTCTCCGCCACCTATCAACTTATACAAGGGTGCATCATAAAGCTGGCCGTAAAGGTCATAAACGGCCATTTCAACTGCGGCCTTGGCGCTTAAATTTCTGACAATGGCGTTTTGGATGGTATTTGTCAGATTGTTGAGATCTGCAATATCCCGGCCAATCAACGTCGGTGATATGAATTTGCTGATCGCTTCAATAATAGATCCATGCGTATCCCCGGTGATAACAGCGGTTGCAGGGGCACTGCCATATCCGACATGGCCTGTGTCTGTCTCAATGACAACCACGACATCTTCAATCTCCGTCACCGTGCGCATAGCGGTTTTGAAGGGTGTCTTTAGCGGCATTTTCAGCATGCCGAAACGGATATTTTTAATTTTCATCTTGTGGATACCAATTAAGAATAATTTATTCTAAAGATGTGTGCGTATTAGCATAACAAACATTTTCCTTGAACACTTTACGTCGCTAAAGAAAGTGCTAACTCACTATCCCGCGGGTCAGTTGTTGCGGTTGTCCTCGGGCAGCAACGAGTTGAGCTTTTCCGGACGATACTTCTCAAGCAACGCGTAGAGTGTTGCAATGGTTCGAGCGCGCAAATTTAACCAATTTTAGCGTCTTTTCAATAGGACCATGGATGTAAATGGTTGCTTGGTACTTTGAGTTCTATGTGAATATGTCGTCGTTCTGCTTATACCTCCTATTGTTTCGGAATACTTTGCCATGCTGCTGTGTTAATTTATAGCCTGTTTAGGGGTTGGTTACCGAGTTTTATGTTATGTCTTGTCTTCTGAAAATGCGGGCTGTCCGGGAAGAGTTGTCAGTCAATGAGAAGAAAATTGCTGACTTCATTTTAAACAATGCCGCACTCATCAGAGACTATTCCTCGCTGAACCTGGCCGCTTCCGTGGGTGTCAGCCAGTCAAGCATCGTCAAGTTCAGTCAGAAACTTAACTACCGTGGTTTTACCGATCTGAAACTGGCCATCCACGAGGCAGTGGTGAAGAGTGAAAGCGGTGGACGGCCCAATGAAACGATTCACGCAGTTGAAGAGCAATTCGATTCTGTTTCACGACAGCTTTACAACATGAAACGCGAAGCACTGATAACCACCATGGAACTGAATGATGAAACACGCATTCTCTCCGCCGTAAAAATTCTGGAAAATAGCCAACGGATACAGATTGTTGCCCTGGGTGCGGGTTCGCTCGTTGCGCGCATTTTTGCCAGCATGTTGATCCAGGTTGGCAAATCCGTGATTTCCGACGTGGATACCTATATCCAGTTATCCAGCATTGCGACCTTCGGGAAAGGGGATGCGGTGGTCGTTATTTCATTCTCCGGTCAGTCGGCGAAAATGGTTCAGATAGCACGGCAGGCCAAGAAAGCCGGTGTCAGCATCATATCGCTTACCAATTACAGCGCGAACCCTATCCGGTCATTGGCCGATGTCCAGCTATTCTCAGTCAATCAGAACGGAGGGCTTGAGGTTCCACAAATTATCTCCAGTGCTTCCCAGCAGCATGTAGTTGATGTGCTGTTCAGTTTGATGTTGAAACGGGATGGCAAGGCAAGAGAGTTGCTGGCCCTAAGCCGCAAAGCTGTGGAAGAGTAAGTCCCAACTTCTCGCACCGGCTTGTGAACTCCAGGGTTTTGAGGATTAAACTCCGTCCGTTGTATCAATGCCTATCAAATCGTCATAAGCCGGGTGTTGACGTAAAAGCTTGAATTTATATCCCTCTAAAAGCGTAAGTTTCTCAGTGCGGGTGAGGAATAACAATAAAACGGTGTCTCCAGCTGATCGGCGATCCTGTCAACCGGCATGTTTTCAATGTGAAGCAGCCCTTCATGGTAGTCCAAAAATACCATCTGATAATTTCGCCTGTAATGCAACAAATAATATATTATTGTAAGGGCGTTTCGCGGGAATATGTAATCACTATAATCGACTATTACCGGGTATGAGCACGTATCGTTTTCAATAGAGCTGACAGTACAACATCACCCAAGGATTCCAGGAAATTATGACTGCACAATGGCTGTCTGTTCTGCCCCCCATCGTTGCGATTGCCGTCGTACTATGGCAACGCGAGGTCATACTGGCTCTTTTGCTTTCGATATTTACCTCGGAAATTCTGCAACAGGCGTCGATGTTGAAAGGGATTCCAATGGCCGGCCTGTCGACATTGGAGGCCATCATTTCGGTCCTGGAGGATAAGGACAATGCACGGATTCTTATTTTCAGCCTGATGATCGGGGCATTGCTGGCCTATATCCGTCAGTCGGGGGGCGTAACTGCCATGGTCAGTTCAATCATCAAGCGTGGCATTGCCCGTAATCCTCGTCAGGCCGGCTTGCTTACGACCGGGGTGGGGGTGGCCGTTTTTATTGAGTCCAACCTCAGTGTGCTGACCGCAGGGATTTTGTCCCGCGGTATATTTGACCGGTTTGGACTGAGCCGGGCCAAGCTGGCTTATATTATTGACAGCACTTCGGCGCCGATATGTATCCTTATCCTGCTGAATGCCTGGGGTGCGTATATCCTGGCCTTGCTTGGCAGTTATGAGCTGGAGACAAATGCTGCGCAGATTTTGTGGGGAACGCTGCCACTGAATTTTTACGCCCTGGTCACCCTGGTAATTGTTGTTTTCAGCGTTTGGACGGGGCGGTATTTTGGTCCCATGGCCACCAGTAAAACGATCAAGCACGAAGACAGTGCTGAAGATTTGCCTGTGGATGCGACACATCCGGTCTACATGCTGGTGCCACTGATGGTTATGGTTGCGGGTATGATCGCTTTTATGATCTGGACCGGTAACGGTGTCCTGGCCAATGGCAGTGGCTCCCGCTCGGTGCTTTACTCCGTTTCACTGGCGTGTCTTGTGGCCTATGTCATGATGCTGATGAGCGGCAATTTCACCCACATCAAGCTGGTTAAAATCGGTTTTGAAGGCATGGGGGAGTTGTTGCCATTGGTTACTATCGTCCTGTTCTCCCTGGCGCTGGGTGCCAGCTTGAAGGAGTTGGGAACCGGTATATTTATCGCAGGTCTCGTGGGTGAATTTCTACCCGTATACCTGATTGTCCCGATGATGTTCCTGGCAGGGGCATTGATATCTTTTTCGACCGGCACGTCCTGGGGGACCTTTGCTATCCTGATCCCAATCGGGGTGCCGCTTATCC
Source organism: Lysobacterales bacterium (assembly GCA_026196445.1). Classification (GTDB taxonomy): domain Bacteria; phylum Pseudomonadota; class Gammaproteobacteria; order Xanthomonadales; family SZUA-36; genus SZUA-36. Next base: position 11,818 of record JAPHTE010000427.1, on the reverse strand, counting down.
AGACACTCGGTTTGCCACCTTCACTGGTGCTGGCAGCCATTCTCGGTGGCGGTATTTTTGGCGATCACTGTTCACCGATATCGGATACCACAGCGGTTTCTGCGATTGCGTCCGGTTGTGACCTGCTTGAGCATGTCAGGACACAATTGCCGTATGCCCTGGTGGCTGGCGCCATAACGCTGTTGATGTATTTTGTGGTGAGCATTATCTACCTGTAAACAGGGTGGCTTATGCCAACCAAAATCAATCGGTTTGTCTTCAATCTGTATGGGTCAAAAATGAAAGCTACACATCGTTCGTATTCTGAACCTGATCGACTGCTGTTTCAGACCGGTCATGGTTTGATATCAGGTTTGTTCAGGTATCCATTGTGCTTACTCCTGGTCTTTTGGGCGCAGGTGGCGTGGGTGCAGGAGCCACAGGGTATCAGTGAAACCGCCGTTGCCGAGTTGGCGTCCCGTGCGATGTCGGAGTTTGATGTGCCGGGTATGGCCATTGGCATTGTCAAGGCAGACCGGGTTTTGTTGGCGAAGGGTTATGGTGTGCGCGAGATCGGTAAAAAAGATCCGGTTGATACCACTACCCTGTTCAAAATCGCATCAAACAGCAAGGCATTCACGACAGCAGCTTTGGCCACCCTGGTCGATGATGGATTGATTTCATGGGATGATCTTGTGATCGATTACATCCCCGAGTTCCGGATGCACGAACCCTGGGTGACCGCCAACTTTACAATCACCGACCTGCTGACACACCGTAGCGGACTATCACCTTTCAAGGGTGATATGTTGCTCTGGCCAGAACCCAATCTGTTCACGCACGACGATATTATTTATGCATTGCGCTATTTCGAACCAGCCAACGGTTTTCGTAGCAAATACGCCTATGACAACCTGCTGTATGTCGTCGCCGGCCAGATCATTCCACGTGTCAGTGGTAAAACCTGGGGCGAATATGTCGAGAGCCGGATCATGCGTCCGGCCGGAATGAAGCATTGTTTTGCTGACACCATTCCGAAAAAAGAAATGCGTAAGCTTGCCAGCCCCCACGGCATGGTCGAGGGGAAGCTGATTGTGATTGAACGCGGCCGCATCACTGCCCAACCACCCGTATCTGCTGCCGCCGGTGGTGTTGTTTGTAGCCTCGAAGATATGCTGACCTGGGCCAGGACCCAGCTGAAACAGGGCACGACACCTGGAGGGCTAAAGCTGTTCAGCACGGAACAACATCGGGAAATGTGGAAACCACGAACAATTTTAAGCGTCAGTGAACGTGCTTACGAGTACGACCGGACACATTTCAGAGCCTACGGTCTTGGCTGGCGGTTGGCTGATGTGCATGGCTACAAAGAGGTCTCACATACCGGTACCCTGGCCGGCATGAAGTCTTATGTGGTCCTGATACCTGAATTGGAATTAGGGGTCGTATTACTCACCAATGGCTCGAGTTCCGCCGCACGTACGTCTGTGATGAATACCATTGTTCGTTCATTTATGCCGGTTGAACAGGTGGACTGGGTCCAGTTACTGGCAGATGAGTTGAAGGCCGAGGAGGAAGAAAAACTCATGGCAGACCGGCTTGCCCAGGAAACGGCGGAAGTTGCCAAACAAGCCGCCCAGCCGTGTTCAACCCCCGACCTGCCTCAATTTACAGGCCGTTACCGGGACCCCTGGTTTGGCGATATCACAATTGAACTGGAAGATGGCCAGTTGCTGTTTTCTTCACTCAAGTCTCCGAGGTTAAAGGGCAGGTTGCAGCATCACGACGGCAACCGTTTCGTGGTTCGCTGGATTGACCCGACCCTCGGGGCCGATGCCTATGTTTTGTTTGAACAGGAATACAACGGTCCTGTTACCGGCATTTCAATGGCGAAAATGGGTGATGGTGATTTCGATTTTGAGGACCTGGTACTGACCAAGGTAGAGTGATGGACTTTCCCATGTTGACTGAAAGAAGTTCAAGCTGAAGACCTGATGCGCCCGACTATTGCAACGGTTAGCCTTGACGCGATTGCCCACAACTACCGGCAAGCGTGCAGGTTTGCGCCTGCGTCCCGGAATATTGCCGTGATCAAGGCAAATGCCTATGGACACGGTGCAGTCAAGGTTGCGGAACAGCTGCAAGACAAGGTGCCTGCTTTTGCTGTCGCATTTATCGAAGAAGCCATACAGCTGCGAGATGCTGGCATCAGCAAACCCATTCTTGTTCTGCAGGGTGTTAACCACGCAGCGGAGATCAGCGAGGCCGCAGCCGGTAACTTCTGGTTACTGATGCATCGGCAACAACAGCTCGACTGGCTTTTGTCAGCAAAACTCAAGGACCCGGTCCGGATTTGGTTGAAAGTGGACACCGGTATGCATCGTCTCGGTCTTGCGCCTGACGCACTGGATCTTGTGTGCCCGACGCTGGACGCCTCGGACAATGTGCAGGCGGACGTGGTTTTGTGTACCCATCTTGCCAGTGCCGATGACCTGTCAGACCCGCAGACCCGTGAACAGCTGGATATTATCCGTGCTTGCTCAAAGAAGCACGGGCTCGCTGTCAGTATTGCCAATTCAGCGGCTGTTCTGCAGTGGCCTGAAGCGCACGCTGAATGGAACAGACCGGGTTATATGCTATATGGCAATTGCCCAGTCGGCTTACCGGTAGATGATTCTTTTGACCTGCATCCGGCCATGTCCATGTGTTCTGAAATAGTGGCGATCCGGAATATAGGGCCGGGTGAGGGGGTAGGCTACGGGCATGACTGGGTGGCCAGCGAGCGTTCGAAGATTGGTACCATTGCAATCGGGTATGGTGATGGGTATCCACGCCACGCGCCAAACGGCACGCCGGTATTGGTCAATGGACAACGTGTGCCGTTGACGGGCAGGGTTTCCATGGACGCGATCAGCGTCGACCTTACGGGCCTCGAAAAAGTCGAGATTGGTGACCCGGTGGAACTCTGGGGCCCGAATTTGCCTGTCAATGAACTCGCCGCCGCTGCGGGTACGATCGGTTACGAGATCCTCGCCGGCTTGACCGGACGCGTGCCGCTGGTTTACCGGTCTTGCTAGAAAAGCAGTAGTTTGCAGAAAAAGACGGCCGCAATCGCCCCGACAAAATCAGCAAACAGGCCCGCAGGGATGGCGTGGCGGCTGCGCATCACGCCAACCGAACCGAAATACACCGCGATCACATAAAACGTCGTTTCCGAAGAACCGAACATGGTCGCACCGATCTTGGAGTACATGGAATCCACGCCGTGTTGGTTGACGAGATCGGTCAAAAGGCCCAGCGATCCGCTGCCCGACAGCGGGCGCATCAGGGCCAATGGCAGGTTTTCGGGAGGGAAGCCGACAAAAGTCAGTACCGGCGTCAGCGCCTGGAGCAACAGGTCCAGCGCGCCGGAGGCGCGGAACATGCCCACTGCGACGAGGATGGCCACCAGGTAGGGAATGATCCGAACAGCGATAGTGAACCCGTCCTTGGCACCGACCACAAAGACTTCGTACACCTTGACCTTTTTGAAGGACAGCGCATAGAGCGGAATACCAACCAGCAATAACGGGATAATGTACTTGGCGAATTCGTTCAGGGAGAGGGTAATGGACTCAATCATGGTCTGCCTCCACCGGTTGGTCTTTCTCTGGTGGGGTGTCCAGGGCAAAACGCTTGCGCTTTTGAAGGAACCTGGCCGCCGCAATCGCCGCCACCGTTGAGCATGTCGTGGCCAGGATGGTGGGGATGAAAATCTGGCTGGAAACTCCGCCCATCAAGGCAACCACGGTAGCCGGCAGGATGAACTGCACGCTGGAGGTATTGATCGCCAGGAACATCACCATCGCATCGGTGGCGGTATCTTTGTCCGGGTTGAGCTCCTGGAGTTCTTCCATGGCTTTGAGGCCCAGCGGCGTAGCCGCGTTGCCCAGGCCGAGCATGTTGGCCGACATATTGAGAACGATTGATCCCATGGCCGGATGATCAGCCGGCACGTCCGGAAACAGGCGAACCATGATCGGTCTGAGACCCCTTGCGATCAGTGAAATGAGGCCGGATTCCTCGGCAATTTTCATCACTCCAAGCCACAGCGCCATGATGCCGATAAGGCCGATGGAAATTTCCACCGACACCTTGGCCATGTCGATTGCGGCCTGGGTCACCGCCTCGATCCGGCCGGTGAAAATGCCGACCACGACGCCGATGAGCATCATGCCGAACCAGACGTAGTTCATCATTGTACGGTCCCCCTCAAACGACCGGTGATTTGGGCAACAAGATAAAGGGTGATTCACCTTCCGCGTGCAATTCGACCTCGTGAGACACCGGCAGGGTGGCCTGGAAGTCGCCGTGTCCGCAGGGGAAGTTGCTGATGATGGGAATGTCGAGGTCGGCGCAGACATCCAGGACAATTTCATCCGTGTCTTTGCCGAAAGGCTCCTCGGTGTCCGACATTTCCAGCATTTCTCCAAGCACCAGGCCCCTGACATGGTCCAGGCTGCCAGCTTCTTTCAGGTGAAACATCATGCGGTCGAAGGCATGCAGTCTCTCGCGAACTTCTTCCAGTAACAGGATGGTGCCACTTGTGTCGATCTGGCCGGCGGTGCCCAGCCGCTCTACCACCAGGGACAGGTTGCCGCCCCAGAGTGGGCCACTGGCGTTTCCAGGCCGCAGGATCCTGGCTGAACACTCCGGCGCAGGTTCAACCCTTACACCTTCTTCACCGGACAGGACACGGTGGAAGGTGTCCAGGTTGTAGTCCACGGTATTCTTACCGAAGGTGGTCAGCATGGGTCCGTGGAAGGTTACCAGGCCAGAGCGCTGGGAAATGGAAGATAAAAAACAGGTGATGTCGCTGAAACCCACAAAAATCTTGGGATTGGCCCTGATGACATCGTAATCCAGTAAGGGAATAACCCGGTTACCACCGTAACCCCCGCGCACGCAAATGATCGCATCAACGGATGGATCGGCGAACATGGCCATGATGTCCGCGGCGCGTTCGGCAGCCGAACCGGCAAACTTGTTGTCTTTCAGGCCAGTCGTTTTGCCCAGGACCAGTTCATAACCAGCTTGTTCAAAAACGTCGACGGCACGTTGCAACCTCTCGGGCTTGATCCAGTACGCCGGGCTGACGACTCCAATTCGGTCGCCCGCTTCGAGCCGTTTGGGTCTCATCTGCATTGGACGCCCCGCATTCCAGAGTGAATCGATTCGATATTCATCAGTATTCGTCCATTATCCAAGACATCGCTAATCGGTGCGTGGGCAGTGGTGAGTGCCATGCAATCATACCTTCTAAATTTCCACGTCACCCTCAAACACCCAGTCAGCCGGACCGCTGAGTGTCACGTTGGTGAATTGATTCTTTGCCGTTTCTTCAAACCCTACCTCCAGCGTATCGCCGCCTGCGACGTTGACCTTTACCGGTGAGGAGGCGCCAGTGAGGATTCGATGAATGATCGCTGCGGCGCAGGTTCCAGTTCCGCAGGCAAGCGTTTCATCCTCTACGCCGCGCTCGTAGGTACGGATCTCTATGTGGTTTTTGCTGATGACCCTGGCGAAATTGGCATTGGTGCCATGCGGCGAAAACCGATCATGATTGCGAATCGCAGCACCAATTTTCACGACGTCGAGGCTTTCTAAATCTTCCACGAAAGCGACCGCGTGCGGGACGCCGGTGTTGAGCACATGGAGGTCAGTTGCGAGGCTGTCGATCTTGACGTCTGTGTTCATTTCAAGATCGAACGGATCAGACATCGCGATGCGGACTTTATCGCCAACCATTTCTGCCGAGAGTACCCCCGCGATGGTTTCAAAGCTCACCACCTTGGCGACGTTTGCACCGAGACGTGCAGTAAATTTGCCGAAACAACGCGCTCCATTGCCACACATTTCGCCTTCTCCCCCATCGGCATTGTAGTAACGGAACTTGTAGTCAGCGCCTTGGGTCGCCGGCTCGACAGCGAGCAAACCATCGGCCCCTATGCCACGGTGGCGGTCACAGAGTGCCTCGATCTGCCCGGCGGAGAGATTGATGGACAAGCTACGATTATCGATAACGATGAAATCGTTTCCAGCACCGTTCATTTTGTAAAAGTGAAGTGGCATGATTTTCGATAGTCCAGTGTCGAAAAGGTCAAGCGAATGTCTGTTGGTTGGTTACGGAGTATAGGTGGTTTAAACGCTATATTTCCAGATGCCACAGAGCATTGAACGGCCGTCCACGGCCGTCTCGTGCCATCATAAACAGGGTGTGAACCGGGAGCGGAACAATGTCCCGCCCCGCAATTCACTTTAACTTACGATTTCGCCGCGATATCTTCCAGCATCGTCGTGGTCAACGACTTCGGCCGCTCGAGCGGGTAGCCCAGTGCGCGGTCCCAGGTGGCGTTGGCCAATGTGCCGATGGCACGCCCGATACCGAACAGTACCGTGTAGAAGGAATACTCGGTCACACCGTAGTACCACTGGATCACGCCTGACTGAGCGTCGACGTTTGGCCACGGGTTCTTGGCCTTGCCGTGTTCCATCAACACGTCCGGTGCCACTTCGTAGATCGCATTGATCACCTTGAAGAGCGGGTAATCCGGCAGAACCTGCAAGCAGAATTCACGCTGCGACATGTATCGTGGATCTGTTTTGCGCAGAACCGCGTGCCCGTAACCAGGGACCACCTGGCCGGCATTCAGCGTGGCCCACAGTGCCTCGCGGATAACTTCGGGTGTCGGCTCCTGGCCACCGAGTTTTTCCATGAAATCCTGCGTCCAGCGTAGTACGTTTTCGTTGGCCAGTCCGTGCAGCGGTCCGGCCAGGGCGTTGATGCCAGCCGACAATGCGTAGTAAACATCGGACAGGGTCGAAGCGACCAGGTGCACGGTGTGCGCCGACGCATTGCCTGATTCGTGGTCTGAATGCAGGATGAAATACATTCTTGCCACGTCGTCGTAGGGCGCATCGATACCCATCATGTGGGCGAAGTTGCCGCCGAAATCCAGGTTGTAATCCGGCTCGATGATATCCTCGTCCTTGAACAGCCAGCGATAAATGAACGCGCCGATGGTCGGCAGTTTCGCCAGCAGGTTGCAGGCGTCCTCGTAGGTTGGTTGCCAAAGGTCCATCTTGCCGAGGCCTTCGCGGTATTCTTTTGCAAACACGGACTCGCGTTGCATGGCCGTGATTGCCGCCGAGAACATGGCCATCGGGTGCGAATCCTTCGGCATCGACCTCAAGACGTCGAATACGTACTCGGGCACCTTGGCGCGGCCCTTGAAATCCTCGATGACTTCTTCGGCCTGCTCCATGGTCGGTATTTCACTGGTCAGCATGAAATACCAGAAGCTCTCCACCGACGGATAATCGTTGCCGGGCGCTTTTGGCAGGGCCGCGAACACCTCCGGAATGGTCATGCCGCGGAAACGGATGCCTTCCATGGGGTCGAGGTAGGAAATATCGGTCACCAGGCACCTCACGCCGCGTGCGCCACCGATGGCCTGGCCGATCGTAACTTCGCCGACTTTAACGTCGGAGTGTTCCTTGAGGAGTTTCATCGTGCGTGGACGGTGCTCCTCGATCTTTTGTTGTAAGACAGTTTTCAATGTAGACATAATCATCTCCTTTCGCTTGATTTTCATTATTGCTTTTGGTTAAGCATCGGATGCCCGGTCGTACTTACCCCGCCCTCACACATGACACTATCGTGGTACTAGGGGCGCTTTTCCGAATGCTGGTCAAGTCTCGCCAGTATCTTTAACGGGAAAGACTCTTGTTCTGATAACTCCTGGTAATAGGCAAAAAATTTGTTCAGGTCCGTCACGCGGACACTGATGTCCTCGGGCATTCCCGTGTCGATAATGACACGGCTGATGCGGATGAGTTCGTCGTGCACCATCGTGATGTATTTTTGCGGTTGCCGGTCTTCTTCCGGCACACCTTTAAACTCGAAGTATTCCTGGACACTCTGGGGGCACTTGAAGATCAATGTGGGCGTCTTGTCTTCTTCCTCTTCGAGCCGGCCGCGCACCGTGGCCTCGAACAGCATCGGTGACAAATCTTCATGCGTAATATTCCAGTGGCGTTCGTACGGCCGGTGGGTGAACAGGTCGATCTCGTTGTCCTCGGTTACCGCGATGGCGAAGATGGAGCCGGGGAATTCCGAGTCCGAAACCAGGTAATCGCCGTAAATGGTTTCGCCGCAGGTGTCGTGCCCGTTACCGCTCTTGGCGGTCTTCTTCAGGTATGCGGCCCTTTCCTCTAACCGCACCTTGTTGATCTTGTCGGCCAGGTCAGTCTTCTGATGCTCCACCGGCTTGCTGGTTGCGACCACTTCTCCGACCAGCCGCGGCAGGAAGATTGAAATCGTCGTGCCCTTGTCGATGACGCTGTCGATGGACAGGGAGCCGTTGAATTCTGCAACGGTTTGGCGCACGAAAACGAATCCGAGGGAGTGCAACTCGCCGTCGAGGTTCTCTTTATCGGTCATCAACTGCTCGATTTTTTCATCCGGCATGCCGGAGCCGATATCGTGTACACGCAGCATGATGTTGTCGCCGTCGACCCGGCAGCTGATGGTCAGAACACCCACTTTCTTGTGGCTCATCGCGTCGACCGCGTTCATCACCAGGTTGAATACCATGCGGCGGAAACGGTGCCGGTTGCCACCGAGTACGGCTGAATCGAGCTGGTTCAAGCGAATCTCGACGCGTGCGTTGGTTTTCTCGATGACATAGCTGTAGACGACGTTTCGGATAAAATCACGCAATTCTTCTGCAACATCGAATTTTTCATAGAGGTCTTTATCCTTCTCCTCCATGAAATAGTGGATGCGGTAGTACACGCCATTTATCCAGCGAACGCAGTTCAGGCAATGCCGGTACGAGCGCACGCTACGCGATGTTTCGGGTAGCAGTTCCAGGAATGATTCCGTTTGCTCCCAACGCGGGTCCATGATGAATTCGCAGGTGTTATAGACGCTCTGAACGTATTCACGGCCCAGGGTGAGAATGGTCTCGTCTGCGGCGAAGCTCTTGACCGCGTCATTGTAGTTATCCAGGGCTTTGCGCTGGGTGACAGCCCTGCTTTTGAGTTCCTGCAGGTCTTCGTCGTGGTATGCCTGCGCCTGTTCGATATCGTGGATCTCGAGGTCGGTATTGACCGTGGCGTGAAAGTGGACCACCTCGTTGATGAATCGCTCAACGCGGAGATCGTGGATCAAAAACTTGATTTCCACGACATCGCGTTTGAGGCCTTCAGGGTGCTCAACCATGTATCAGCGACCTGCTGTGAGTGGTTAATTGCTGAAAAATGCGGAATCTCGACGTAACCGAGGTTATAGCACTTCCGGCATCGCAATTTATGTTAACTCATGCGACCTGATCCGCCTAGCCGTTTCAGGCGTTCATTACGACCTTGTTGATGTAGGTCAAATCCGGGATAGTACTAAACAACTTTGATATTTTGATTCAAAGCCGGTGTTTGCCGTGGTCGGTAGGTTCAATAACTTCCCGGGTTCGGATTCTATCTCCATGTAAGAAGGCCAGAATCACGCCGTGGTAAACTCTCAACTCCCCCGGGGTGGCTGATCTGGTATGGGTGACACGAACACTACGACAACGATTGAGATGAAGCCAAAGAAAAGGAATCGCAAGCTTTACCTGGCCCTGATAAGCACTCATGGCCTGATTCGGGGCCACGACCTGGAGTTGGGCCGGGATGCGGATACGGGTGGGCAGACCAAGTAGGCTAACCCCATGAACTTTGATGAACGCCCCCTGGATGACCATTCTCTCGCTTTGTTAAACCAGTATGGATTCGATTCCATCCCGTTTTTCGAGTTGGTCCAGCGTCTCAAGACAGGCCGTTTAAGCGCTGAGGCCAATCGTCTCAAGGGCCCAATTCAGCTTCCAGGGGAAGAAACCTACGTGTGCCTGCCGGAGCCCGGTAGCCGCCGTGCAAAGGAACTGGCAGCGCTCGGACAAGCAGCTATCGATGCGCGCCAGGTAGGGGTGATTGTATTGAACGGGGGCATGGCAACCCGGTTCGGTAGTTTGGCAAAAGGCGTTACCGAAGCGGTAGAAGGCCGTTCTTTTCTTGATCTGAAGCTGAGCCAGGTTGCCCATGCTGGTCAAGGGTGCGTTCCGGTATTGCTGATGAACAGCTTCGCAACGGATGAGCCGACCAGAAAACACTTGACCAGGTTGGAAAATTCCTGCCAGATAAGGTCATTCTCTCAGATGATCTCCCTGCGCTGCACCCCGTCCGGCGACCTGTATTTTGATGAAAACGGCGATCCATCGTTTTACGCGCCGGGCCATGGCGACCTGCCCTATGCTTTGCAACGGTCCGGGGCGATCGAGGATTTCATTTCGCACGGCGGGCGCTGGCTGACCGTGTCCAATGTGGACAACCTGGGCGCCAGCCTCGACCCGCGTGTCATAGGCTTGCACATAGAAAAAGGCGCCCCGATGACCGTGGAGATCGTACGGGCAAAGCAACAGGATGTGGGCGGTTTTCCCGCAATCGTAGATGGCAAGATGATGATTGTGGAGGCGTTTCGCGCTCCGGGATCTTTCGATGTGAACACGATTCCGGTATTCAATACCAACACCTTCGTATTTGATGCACAGGCACTTCGTAGCAGGTTCGACCTCGATTGGTTCGCCGCTTTCAAAAAAGTAAATGGCGAGAGCGTGGTTCAGTTCGAGCGGCTGGTGGGCCAACTCACCCAATTCATGCCTGTCACATGGTTACTCGTCCCTCGTCGGGGCACATACAGCCGTTTCATTCCCATTAAAGTGCCTGCTGATTTGGAATACCGAAAACAGGAACTGGAACAGATGCTCGCCGCGCAGGGCGTGCTGTAGATTTTGGGATAAGAGTGAAGGGTCAGAACAAAAACAGGTCAGAGTGCAACCGGGTTTCGGTTGCTGTCTGCAGAATCCCTTTCATACGGTGAAATGGACCCACTGTTAATCTCCATTGCATTTATCCTTGGCTTCCTGGTGCGCCAGGTCAATCTACCGCCGTTGGTGGGATTCCTGGCAGCTGGTTTTGTGCTCAAAGCTCTCGGTTTCGAGGGTGGCGAGACCCTGCAGCTGGTCGCCAATCTCGGTGTGACCCTGCTGCTGTTCTCGATCGGCCTCAAGCTTGATCTGAAGAGCCTTGTCAGGCCCGAGGTTTGGGCTGGTGCATCCCTGCACATAGCTATCACGGTGGTTGTTTTTGGGGTGGTGGTGTTCGCGCTTGGCATGGCTGGCTTGTCATTGTTTGCTGACCTTGGTCTAGCCGAGGCGCTGCTGGTCGCCTTCGCGCTGAGCTTTTCCAGTACCGTCTTCGCGGTCAAGATTCTCGAAGAGAAGGGTGAAATGGGCGCGATGCACGGCCGGGCCTCCATCGGTATCCTGGTCATGCAGGATATCTTTGCCGTGCTTTTTCTGACCTTTTCGGTCGGTAAACTGCCGTCACCCTGGGCGTTGCTGATACCGGCGGCACTATGGGTGATGAAGCCCATGTTGTACCGCTTGATGGACCGTACCGGTCACGGTGAATTGCTTTTGTTGTTTGGTCTCTTCGTGGCACTGGTGGTCGGGGCAGGCGGCTTCGAAGTGGTTGGTCTCAAGGCGGACCTCGGTGCCCTGGTCCTCGGTGTATTACTGGCGGGACACGCCAAGAGTACGGAACTGTCCAGAAACCTGATGGGTTTGAAAGACCTGCTACTGGTTGGCTTCTTCCTGACCATCGGTTTGTCCGGGGCACCGAGCCTCGAGGGGATAGGTATTGCAGCCTTGCTGGTGGTAGCAGTACCGTTCAAGGTTGGCCTTTTTTATGCTCTCCTGACGCG
>JAPHTE010000277.1 GCA_026196445.1 Lysobacterales bacterium | reverse complement strand
TCCTCCCGCGTGCCTTCGGGGACCCACCACAGGTCAAGAATGGTGTAGGTGGGCGCCGTGGTATTGAAAATCGGCACAACGCGCAAGCCGATGGAAGGCTCACCCATGCACAAGTAACCCATCAGGATCGTGCTTACACCCTCGAACTCCACGTTAATGAACTTCACCGGTTTCGGTAATGTGTTAAATGCACCGGTCCGCTCGGTGATCATGAACGTGTGAACGCGGGCGGTATTGCGGGCCAGTTCCGTCATATCGATCACCGTGGTCCTGGCCAGGCAATCGGGGCAATGAATCCGGAACGGTTGGAAGATCGACCCGTGGCCCTCAACGCAGTCCGGGTTGTCACAACGCGTGGCCAGCAACTTGCCCTGGCTCAGGGATTCGAAGAACACCGCTTCACCACCATAGGCATGGATGTGGACGAGGCTCCTCGGGTTGGTCACACCCATCAGCGTCTCTTCCTCGTTTCGTATCGGCGTATTCGGGGAGATGAAATGGAACTTGCCCGAAGGCTTGTAGCGGTTGTTAACGACCTTGACGGTACCCATCGTCTCAGAATTGCTCATTTGAAAGTCCCTCCTGGAAGTAAGTGATCCGGGTGCTGCAATATGGTGCAGGTCACGTGGGAGCCAACACCAGCGTGGCTGATAGCCAGCCCCCGTTTTGCGCCTTGTACCTGCAGGTCCGTCCAGTCATCGGGTTTTTGCCGGTTGAAGCGGGTCCATTTCTCTTCATCTCCGTGCATCCTGGCCCACTTGTTCCACAGGTGCTGGCCGACTTCTATCACCTGCATGATGCCGGTTGCACCAACGGCGTGCATACAGCCGATCAGGCCGCCGGAAAGATTGGCCGGCAGTTTGCCCGGATTCCCGGTATTCGGGTTGGTGTGATAGCAATCACCGGATTCCACGTATGACCTGCCTTCGCCATACGGACGGATACCAATGTCCTCGTAGGTTTGAATATCGCTGATGGTGAATGCGTCATGCAGTTCTACCAGGTCAAGGTCTTCGCTGGGGTCCGTGACGCCGGTCATCCCGTAGGCGTAATAGGCTGCCATCCGTGCTGCCAGGAACCCCGTAAAGCCGGGATAACGTTCGCTGCCCGGGAATCTGTCTTCAAGGTCAGCATATTGGTCTGCAGACTCGTTCGGCAGCAAAGGTATCTCCATGGGCCGCCGGTCGGCAGGCCTGAGCGTGTGGCTGCCGGCGGTGACATCGATCCTCAGTGGATTGTCCGTCAGTTCAAAGGCGGTCTTCTCATCCGCCAGGATGACGGCCGCCGCACCCACCGACATCAGGCAGCAATCAAGTGCCCGCAGTGGATAAGCCACGACCGGGGAGTTGAGCACGTCGTCCACCGTGATACGCATGGGGGCTTGCGCGTGCGGATTGTGCACGGCGTAACCCCTGTTCTTGACCGCGATCTCTGCCATTGTCCGGCGGAACGAATCCTCTTCCTTGCCAAACACCTGCCAGTATTTCTGTGCCATCACCGCGTAGTAACCGGTGTAGATGTGACCCATGGGGGTTTCCCAGTCCTTGTCCGCAGCGCAGGCGATGTAGTTGTTGCCTTCATCCGTCGGCACCTCGTCCATCCGTTCCCAGCCCATGGCTAGAACGCAATCCGAGTAGCCGGAGGCGACTGCCTTGTAAGCTTCCCAAACGGTGGATCCGCCAGTGGCGCCACCGGTCTTGATACCGACATTTCCCAGCGGGTCCAGGCCCAGCCGGTCGTGGATGACGGCTTCTCCGAGCAATTGATCACCGAAGTGATCGGCGAAGTGCCCGTAGTAGCACGAGTGGATAAACTTTTTGAGATCGTAAGGAGACATGCCAATGAATTCCGCAGCTTCGCTGAGGGCGTCGACGCATAATTCCTCGGTCCGTTTTTCCGGTATGGCACGATCGAATTTGGACATACCGCCGGTAACCAGGTAAACGGGCTTGGACATCTTCGGTATACGAAGTTGCCTGTCACTGAAAGTAATCATTATTTTTGCTCCTGAATCGGAAGGGTCTGTTAACACTTACCAAGTCGCTGTGTTGCCGGCCCAAATGGTGCCAGGCAAGGTGCGAGGAGTGCGATTTGGTGAATTCGTTGAAGTCAAAATTCAGCCCATAACCGGGCAGCACGATATTCGGTTTATTTAACGTTAACGTCACTTGACTGCGGATTCCGGCTTGTCGACACTGCTATCCTCAAGCAACTGTGCCAGGCATTGTTCCTCGACGCTATCCATTGCGCTGAGTGTCTCTTCAATATCTTTCATTTTTGAAATCAATTGAACCCTGTGCTCGCGTATTTTACGGCACAGGTGCAGCAGCTGCAGGTTTTCGGCTGCAGGCGAAGAATCATACATGTTGATGATATTAATACATTCATTCAGTGAAAAGCCGAGACGTTTACCGCGCAATGTGAGCTTGAGCCGGATTTTGTCCCGTTCTGAATAAAGGCGTGTCCTGCCACGGCGAACCGGCTTCAAAATGCCTTTCTGTTCATAGAATCGCAATGTTCTCGGGGTGACCCCAAACGCTTCTGCGAACTCTGCGATAGAGAGTGCCTGGTCCATGTACGCCGTCACTTAATTAACGTTAACGTCAACTATATCGCTACTGAAAATTAAATGCAAAACTTTCCCGGTAAATGGAAAAGCCCCTGAAAACCGGCTGGCTCAGATATCGCTGCCCCGGGTCTCCGGGCCGTCTTTTCCCGGCCGGAGCGGTTCGTTCCGGGCGATTCTTTTTTCCCAGAACTCGGCATTCCTGATGCCCAGCGCCCTGGGGTCAAAGCTGTAGCGCTCTACCCCGGCTTTTTGTTGTGCCTCGTAGTCCCGCAGCGCCTTGATCGCGGGTTTCGAAAGCAGGAAGATGATCAGGATGCCAACAATATTCAGCCAGGCCATCAGGCCGACACCGATATCACCCAGCGCCCAGGCCAGGCTGGCGGTGCGGATGACTCCATAGAAAACGGCAGCCATCAGGCCGAATTTCAGGATCATCATCAGGCCGGGGATGTTGAACGTGCGCTTGATATAGGCGACGTTGGTCTCGGCAATGTAGTAATAAGCAAGCAATGTTGTGAAAGCAAAAAAGAAAAGTGCAACAGCAACAAAAGGCCCGCCCACACCGGTAGCCACGCTCTCCACCG
>JAPHTE010000438.1 GCA_026196445.1 Lysobacterales bacterium | reverse complement strand
GGATCGTTTCGCGACCTTTGCACCGAAAAGCAAGAGCCTGGGGCCGGAAGCCGAAGCACCCGTCAAGGCCGCACTGGAAGTCGTTAAGTCGCTGGCGGACGAGGGTGATGAACTGTTTATCGTCAAGACCGAGCCCGGCAGGGGACTGGGTCACCAGTTGAGCGTCAGGCTGGCCAAAATCGGCACCGCTTTCGCGGCCGCCCGCGTCGTGGACATGGCCAAGAACGGCGCCTACAAGGAAGACAAGCACGCAGTCACGCTGGAACGCTTCCCGTACGCGCAGTGGAACAGCACCGAGCGCTCCCTGGCCCCGGCACTCGTGGTCGAGGTTTCCGGCGAGGATTTCAAACCCTCCGCCATCGTGCCGTTGCTCGATACCAACATGAAAATCGTCTTTAACGTGACCGGTGACGCGCCGGCGGCCGCGCTGTCGAGGGTCATCTCTCCCCGGGTCTTCGTACAGCAGGAGACCGGTGACGCCAATCTGGACGCCTTCAAGGCCTTCGATGGCATCGGCGTGGCGGCATTCCTGCCTGAGACCGCCGTCAGCTTCATACACGATCCGTCTGCGGGCTCAACCACCTATGAACGCTTCATTTCCATCACCTTCCCGAAAGAAGTCCGGAAACGCGCCATCGGTGGTATCAGCCCGGCCCAGCAGGCCGAAGATTACACGCTGCTCGAATCCCTGTCGGTACCTCCGGAAATCGCCGGCGAAGCCGCCACCGATCCGGCCGGCAAGCTGTCGGCGTGGCTGTTGAGCCAGACTGACCTGTCCGGTTTATCCGCCTGAGCCACCGGTAGCAGGGAATGACCAATGACCGGTAACCTCATATTGGATTCAGCACTGGTGCTTGGTGCAGTCGGGCTGTTCTTCGGCTTCCTGATCGCGATGGTCAACAAGAAGTTCCAGGTCTGGGAAGACCCGCGTATCGACGGCGTCGAGGAATTGCTGCCGAGCACCAACTGCGGCGCCTGTGGACAACCCGGTTGCCGCGGCTTCGCCGAAGCGGTGGTGGCCGGCAAAGTACAGCCTTCGGGTTGCACGGTCATGGGTGCGGAGGATATTGCCGACGTGGCCGCTTACCTGGGCGTGGACGCGGGTGAAGCCAATAAGCGCGTTGCCCGCCTGTTGTGCGCCGGCGGCAAGAGCCAGGCGGTGCAGAATTCGGAGTATGCCGGGCTGGAAACCTGCAAGGCCGCAGCCGCCGTGGCGGGTGGCGGCAAGGGTTGTAACTGGGGTTGCCTCGGCCTGGCCGACTGCGAAGCTTCCTGTGACTTCGACGCCATTTTTATGAACAACGACGACCTGCCCGTTGTCTTACCAGAATTGTGCACGGCCTGCGGCGACTGCGTCGAGGCCTGCCCCAAGGACCTGTTCGTGCTGATGCCCATGGAGCAGAAGCTGATCGTACAGTGTAAGAATTTGCTTAAAGGCGATGCCGCGGAAGACCTCTGCAGCGTGGCCTGTAACACGTGCAACCGCTGTGTTGCCGATTCGGAGCCGGGTGTCATCGAAATTATCGATAACCTGGCTGTTATTAATTATGAAAAGAACGAGCTGACCGACCCGAAAGCCATCGAACGTTGCCCGACCGGGGCGATCGTGTGGGTCGAAGGCCAGCAGTTTGTAGATAGCGTAGAGCTGGAGAAGAAAGTCTCATGAGCCAAGTCAAAAACGAGGCCAAGTACCCCGGAGTTTTAAAAACCGACGACGGAAGTGCTGCTGTCGTAACAATGGAAACCGCCGCCTCCGAGGCAGCGGGTGCATACCCCATCACCCCTTCCACCCAGATGGGTGAGGGCTGGGCTACGGCGGTCGCGCGTGGCGTCAAGAACGTCAACGGACGCCAACTGATATTTTTCGAACCGGAAGGCGAGCACGCCGCCGCCGGCGTCACCGCCGGTATGAGCATGGTCGGATTGCGTTCCACCAATTTTTCCAGTGGCCAGGGTATCGCCTATATGCACGAGTCGCTGTACGCGGCCGTCGGTAAACGCCTGACTTACGTGCTCAACATCGCCTGCCGCGCGATGACCAAGCATTCCCTGAACGTACACGCCGGCCACGATGACTACCACGCCATCGACGACACGGGTATGTTCCAGTTGTTCGCCAAGGACGTGCAGAGCATCGCTGATATCAACCTGATCGCGCACCGGGTCGCAGAACTTTCGCTGAACCCGGGGGTCGCCGCCCAGGACGGCTTCCTGACCTCCCACGTGATCGAGTCGTTCTACGAGCCCGAACGCGAACTGGTCAATGAATACCTCGGCGACCCGGCCGACATGATCGAATC
>JAPHTE010000271.1 GCA_026196445.1 Lysobacterales bacterium | reverse complement strand
CGGCCTGCGTCGGGCATCGCGCCGACCGGCATTACCAGCGGGTCGACGACCACGTCACGGGTGGGAATCCCGTGGTCTGCCGCCCGTTCGATGATTTTCCTGGCAACTTCGAACCGCACGTCGATGTCGGTTGAAATACCGGAGTCATCATTACAGATGGCGACCACGGCTGCGCCGTGTTTCTTGACCAGCGGCAGCACCCGCTCCAGGCGTTCCTCCTCACCGGTCACAGAGTTCAGCAGCGCCTTGCCATCGTAGGCTTCGAGACCGGCTTGCAGCGCTTCGACGACCGAGGAATCGATCGACAGGGGTACGTCTGTCAGCGACTGTACCAGTTTGACCGCCTGCTTCATCAGGGCGGGTTCATCGGCCATCGGCACACCGGCGTTGATGTCGAGAACGTGCGCTCCTGCAATGACCTGGGCCAGGGCGTCTGATTCAACGCGGCTGAAATCTCCGACTTTCATTTCTTCCGCCAATAGTTTGCGCCCTGTCGGATTGATGCGCTCGCCGATGATCGTGAATGGCCTGTCAAAGCCAATGATGACTTCCCTGGTAGCAGAGCTGATGATCGTTTCGGTCATTATTTTTTTGCCGGGCGTGTTTGCGTAGTTTGATGCTTCATTCTAATGGGTTTGGAAGCTCTATCCCATAACGGTACTGACATATTCCACCAGCTTCAGCACGGCCTCGCTGGCGTGCTCCTTCTTGTATACCAGGTGGATGCCGACCTGGCCCAGCTTTGGGAAGTTACTGGAAAACGGCAGGATCCTGAGAGAGCCGGGCACGGTTTTCTGTGCCAGCACGGTCACGCCCAGGCCTTCCTCGATGGCGGAGGTGATGCCCGTGATGTCCAGGTTTGTATAAGCGATACGCCATGGCCGGCCACTCATCTTCAGGGTCCTGAGCGCACGTGAGCGGTACAGGCAGGGCGCCGGGGCCACGATCAATGGCAGGGGCGACTGCAGGTGCGTGTCGTAACTCGAACTGGTCACCCAGACCAGGTCATCTGCGCCGATGAATGAACTGCGGCTTTTTGAAGGTGCGTCCTGCAGA
The DNA here is from genome assembly GCA_026196445.1 of Lysobacterales bacterium. Lineage (GTDB taxonomy): Bacteria > Pseudomonadota > Gammaproteobacteria > Xanthomonadales > SZUA-36 > SZUA-36. Next base: position 3,009 of record JAPHTE010000271.1, on the reverse strand, counting down.
CCGAGTATCAGGTCGTACTGGCCGAGATGTTGGGAAAACAGTTTTTCACTCAAATCCGAGATGATTTCCAGAGTCACGGCGGGGTAGGCCTGGCTGAAACGGCCCAATATTTTTGGTAACAGCGTGGTCGCAAATTCGCTCGGGATACCAAAGCGGATACGGCCGGAGATCGTGGGTTGGGTGAGTTCGGCCAGGGCCTCGTCGTTCAGGGCCAGGATCTGGCGCGCGTAGCTGAGCATGCGGTCACCGGCCAGGGTCAGCTCCAGTTGCTGCCCGCTGCGGAAAAACAATTGGGAATCAATCAGTTCCTCGAGCCGCTTGATTTGCAGGCTGACCGCTGGCTGCGACCGGCCCAGTAACTGGCCGGCCACTGTGAAGCCGCCCATCTCGACGACGGTGACAAATGAGCGCAGCAAATCCATCGGGATATTTCGCATGGTCTTTACATTAAATTAGTTAATGAATCTATATTAAATATAAATTTCACAAATGAATAGGTCTTATTTAAAATCTCAGTTAAGTCACACAGATGGTCGTTTCGTGTGCCTGCATGAAAAGACCGCTGAAACTTTCAAATGGAAGACACATCATGAACCTCATATCAGACAGGACATCCCGCATCCATACCGAAAATGCCTTCAAGGTCGGACCCTACATTGCCGCACTCGAGGAACAGGGGCACAAGGTTGTCAAGTGCAACCTCGGTGAACCCGATTTCCCACTGCCATTGCACATTCGTGAGGAGGTCAAACGGCAGCTTGACCTGGACAACACCCATTACACGAACCCCCAGGGTGTACCCGCGTTGAGGAAGGCCGTGGCAAAATACATCGGTGAAGCACGCGGTCTCGACATCGATTTCGAGCAGGTCGTGGTGTTCCCGGGTGGCAAGCCGCCAATCGGCTTGTGCCAGCAGACCTATTGCAACCCCGGCGACGAGATCATTTACCCGAGCCCGGGTTTCCCGATCTACGAATCATTCATCCGTTATGTGGGTGCCGTGCCCGTGCCGCTGCACCTGCGCGAAGACCTGGGCTTCAGCATCACCGGCGCAGACCTCGAGAAGCTGATCACGCCGAAAACCAAGCTCATTTACCTGAACTTCCCGTCCAACCCGACGGGTGGCGTGGCGACCCCGGAACAACTGGAAGAGATCGCTGACGTGATCAAGCGCAGGTGCGATCCGAACGTGCGCATCTACTCCGACGAGATTTATGAAAACATCCTGTTTGACGGTTCCAGGCACTATTCGATTGCCTCGATCGAAGGCATGGCTGAGAAAACCATCATTGCCACCGGCGCTTCGAAGTCCTACTCCTGGACCGGTGGTCGTATCGGCTGGGCCGTGTTCCCGAACGTAGCGGAAGCCAAGCTGTTCACGAACCTGAACATCAACTACTTTTCCTGCATACCGCCTTACAACCAGGAAGGTGCACGCCTGGCCATCGAATCGCCGTTGAGCAAGGACAGCATCGCCGAGATGAACAAGGCGTTCGAAGAACGCCGCGATTTTGTCGTCGATGCGCTCAATAACATGCCGGGCGTAGAGTGCCAGTTGCCCAAGGGCGCGTTCTACGTGTTCCCCAACATCGCCGGCGTGGTCAGGGACCTTGGTATCGACAAGGTGTATGCGAGTTTGCCGGAAGAGGTCAAAAAGACCACCAGCCCCTCCACGCTGTTCCAGATGTTCCTGTTGTGGGAATACCACGTGGCGACCATGGACCGGAAGTCGTTCGGCCAGATCGGCACCCAGGACATGCATTACCTGCGGCTATCGATTGCCACGGGCATCAGGGATTTGAAACTCGGCATGGAGCGCATGGCAGCTGCCATCGCCGACAAGGCCGGTTTCGAGAAATTCATCGCCAAGGGAGAGCATTTCTCCTGATGGAGATGATGTCTTCCGACAAGGAAACAGAAAAATGTCATATTCACTCAACTTGAACGAACGGGGCACTAAATACCTGCCGCTCGACCCCGAAGGTAGTTTCACGCTGCCAGCAGAAGACGGCGAAAGCCTGGAATTTTTCGATCTGTGTTACCGCACGCTGTGCGCTGTCATGTTCAATCACGCCTCGTCCGGTCACCCCGGTGGCAGTGTTTCCAGCGGGCGTATCGTGGAGTCATTGGTCTTCAACCAGATGAACTACGATTTCACCAACCCGATGGACCGCAGTGCAGACATCATTTCCTATGCCGCCGGCCACAAGGCCCTGGGCCTGTACGCGATGTGGGCCCTGCGCAACGAGGTCGTGAGCCAGACACATCCGGAATTGTTGCCGGAAGTCGTGCAACAGATGCGGCTCGAAGACCTGCTGGGCTTCAGGAAAAACCCGATCACCAGCACACCGCTGTTCAAGCAGTTTGATGTCAAGCCGCTGGATGGACACCCGACACCGGAAACACCGTTTGTCTGGTTGTCGACCGGCCCAAGCGGCGTCGGTGTGGCCACCAGCACAGGCCTGGCCCTGACCCTGAAGGACATGTACGGCAAAGACGCACCGGGTGTGCACATCATCGAAGGCGAAGGTGGCATGACGCCGGGCCGCGTGGCCGAATCATTTGCCGCCGCCGCGACATCCGGACTGGACAACCTGTATTTCCACGTTGACTGGAACCAGGCTGCGATCGACTCCGACCGGGTAACCCGTGATGGTGAGCAGGCCGGTGATTACGTGCAGTGGGATCCCCGTGAACTGCTGTTGGTCCATGGCTTCAACGTCATCTACGTGCCGGACGGGTTCGACCATGCGCAGATCCGCGCAGCGCAGAAACAAGCGCTGGCACTGAAAAACGGCAAGCCGACGGGTATCGTTTATCGCACGATCAAGGGCTGGCGATACGGTATCGAGGGCTGCAAGTCCCACGGCGCTGGGCACGCTTTTTACAGCGATGCCTACCTCGAAGCCCTGCGGCCTTTCGAAGAAAAATTCGGCCTGCAGTTCCCGCGTTTCGAGGGTGAGAAGACACCCGAGGCCGTCGAGCAGGCCTATTACGATTCGCTGCTGG
>JAPHTE010000288.1 GCA_026196445.1 Lysobacterales bacterium | reverse complement strand
GCAGCTCTCGTTCGGTGTGTGTCCAGCTGTTCAGGTCGAAGACCGGGAAATTCAGCGTGGGTTCGTCCGGGTCGGGGAAATAATCCATCTGGATATAGCTGAGACGCTGATCTGTCATGTGCTTTCGGGCATCGCGCACGATCGACAATATGTCATTGGCATGCGCGTCTACCGTTGCCAGGAAATTGAGCATGGCAGAGACCTGGCCGCTGGTGCGTTTCTCGATTTCATTGATGAGGTTACCATAGCGCTTGCCCTCGATGATGAATGACAGCGTGTTATAGATGCCGAGACTCTGCCGGCCGTCATTGATGGCGGTGGTCGAGAAGCGCACGACTTTTTCCTCGAAAGGCTCGCCGACGATGTAGCGGTGGAATCGATAACCGTCCGTTTCGATACCCTTGCCCGTCTCCGGTATAAATACGTCGCGGGTAAAATTCATGATCGCCGGATCGACGTTCAGGTTCGTGACACCACCCAGCATTTCGTCGGCGTCCTTGATATAGCCTTCCTCGATCCACCTCGGCAGTACGGCGTTGTATTCGTGCACGTCGAGCGTGACTTCGGGCATCCAGTCCAAAAACAGCTGGTGCAGGGCATAGGACTCGGGCTCGCTGAGCATCACGTGGTTACGGTTCAGGTCCATGTCATTGGCGTTGCGGCGCTGGCCGGCTTCTGCTCCGTCCGGGTTGACTTGCGGGACCAGGATCAGGTCAAGCTTTTTCAACAGGCCCGCGTCTTCGCCCAGCAGCCTGCGGGCGAGGATCATGGCTGCCTCCTTGCTCGACGGCTCGTTGCCGTGTTGCTGGCAGAAGATCATGACCAGTGGTTTTACATCGCGCCGGGAGGCAAACTCTGGATCGTCCGAGAAAAACAGGGCGGGAATCGGCCGGCCGGTTACAGATGTGCCGATTGATTTCATGGAAACCCTGGCTGAGGAATCGGCCAGCGGTTCCAGGTAGGCCATCATCTGTTCGTGGCTGGTCAGTTCCGACCAGCCTGATTTTTCCAGTGCGGTTTGCAGTTCGGCCGCGTTCGCCTGGAAGGCACAGGACAGTAAAAACATCATGACTATCATTCGATTACACATAGCAAAGCCCCATATTGGCCCTACGTTTTTAAAGGGTTGTTTAAACCCCGGCCCGATACGCAACTGCAAAGAGCTGTCGTGCCCATGTCCGGATATTTGCATCAGTTCCCGTCAGCTTCGCCGGGTTCGGTTGTGCTTGCGCCGGGAAAGATCGCGACACTCATTTCACCGTCCGTGTTTATCCAGGCTCGGTACATGCCCTGCGTATTGAACGGCGTGGCGATGTTGCCGGCATGGTCGATGGCGATGATCCCGCCACCCCCGCCGGCTTTGACCAGGATGTCATTGATGACGGTATTTGCGGCGTCTTCCAGCGGTGTGCCGAGTTCGACCCGGTTGCAGATGTTGTAAGCAACGACATAACGGATGAAATATTCACCGTGACCCGTCGCGCTGATGCCGCAACTCCTGTTATTGGCATAGGTGCCGGCACCGATAATGGGTGCGTCACCCACCCGGCCCCAACGCTTGTTGGTCATGCCACCCGTCGAGGTGCCTGCTGCAAGGTTGCCTTGTGTATCGAGCGCGACGGCGCCGACCGTGGAAAACCACTCATCGCGCGCGCCCCGGTTCGCGGCGGTTTCCGCCCCGGCTTCCCTGGCCTTGATCTTTTGTAACTGTTGCCAGCGCTCATCGGTATGGAAATAGGCCGGGTCCATCAATGCGAAGCCTTGCTGGCGGGCAAATTCTTCGGCGCCTTCTCCGATCAGCATCACGTGTTTCGAGTCAGTCATGACTTTCAGGGCCAGGTTGATCGGGTTCTTGATACGTGTGACTGAGGCCACGGCGCCTGCGTTGAGCGTGGCGCCTTCCATGATGGAGGCGTCCAGTTCATTTCCTCCGGCCGCATTGAAAACAGCGCCCTTGCCGGCGTTGAACAGCGGTGAGTCCTCCAGGATATTGATGGCGGT
>JAPHTE010000202.1 GCA_026196445.1 Lysobacterales bacterium | reverse complement strand
TCGAAGTTGCCAGGAAAATCATCGAACGGGCTGCTGACCACGGCATTCCCACCCGTGACGTGGTCGTCGACCCCCTGGTAATGCCGGTCGGCGCGATGCCCGACGCAGGCCGGCAGGCGCTGGAGCTGATCAAGCGCCTGCGTGGCGAGTTGAAGGTCAATACCACCTGTGGCGCCTCCAACGTCAGCTTTGGCTTGCCCAACCGGGCGGGCCTCAATGCCGCATTTATCAGTATGGCCATCGGCGCAGGCCTGACATCCGCTATCACTAACCCGCTCGCGGACAACCTGATGCAGGCCATACGCGGAGCCGATGTACTGATGGACCACGACAACCAGTGCACAAAATGGATATCGGCCTACCGCGAGCCAGCCACGGATGGCAGCCGTGGTAAACGCCGCCGGCGCCGTTCTGCCCGAAGCTGAGTCTTTGATCGACGAGATCCCGAACAACGCAATGCCGGAACCGAAACAGGCATTGGTCGTATTCAGCCCATCCGGCAAACGCGGCCACTTTCCCGTGGGTACCCCGGTGTTGCAGGCCGCCCGCTCATTAGGGGTCGACATCGACTCCATCTGCGGTGGCCGTGCCCTGTGTGGCCGTTGCCAGGTTGAGGCCGTGGCCGGGCAGTTTCCCAAGGAAAGCATTGTATCGAGCCCCGAACAGCTCACGGAAGCGGGTGAAGATGAAAAACGTCTTTCCGATAAAGGTCTGCTGAAACCCACCTGCCGTCTTGCTTGCCAGGCAAAAGTCCTCGGTGACATCCGAATCGACGTGCCCGCAGGCAGCCAGGTCCACCAGCAGGTGGTGCGCAAAGGCTTCGAGACGCACCCGATTGAGCTGGATCCGGTCATCCACCTGTATTTCACCGAGGTCGGCCAGCCAACCGTCGATAGCGGCGAAAATGGCCTGCAATGCCTGCGCCAGGCACTCGAACGGGACTGGGGGTTAACCGGTCTCGACGCGGATGCCGCTGTTCTGCAAACCGTGGAGTCCACATTGCGCAAAAACCGGCGGCAGGTAACAGTGGCCGTTCGTGACGGCCAACGGATAGCAGCGATTTGGCCGGGACTGATCAAACATGTTTTTGGCGTTGCCGTGGACGTGGGTTCCACAACGATCGCCGCGCACTTATGCGACCTCTCCAGTGGCGAAGTATTGTCCAGTGTCGGCGCCATGAACCCACAGATTCGCTTTGGCGAGGACCTGATGAGCCGTGTGTCTTACGCCATGCTCAACACGGGTGGCGCCAGCCAGATGACCGCCGCCGTGCGCAGAGCCATCAACGAGTTGCTTGAAAGGGTTGTTACCGAAGCCGGTATCGATGCCGGCCAGGTACTGGAAATGACGCTAGTGGGCAACCCAATTATGCACCACCTGGTTTTAGGGCTGGATCCGACACCGCTTGGAACCGCACCCTTTACACTCGCCACCGACAAGGCCGTCGAATTGACGGCCAGCGAACTGGACCTTTCACTTCCGGCCGGCGCCCGTGCCTATTTTTTGCCTTGTATCGCGGGCCACGTCGGGGCTGATACCGCAGGCGTCATGCTGGCGGAGATGCCCTGGGAATCAGACCAGGTCAGCTTGCTGATCGATGTCGGCACCAATGCTGAACTGCTACTGGGCAACAGGGACAAGCTGTTGGCAGCCTCGAGTCCGACCGGCCCGGCATTCGAAGGCGCCCAGATCAGCGCCGGCCAGCGGGCTGCTCCCGGCGCCATCGAGCGTGTGCGTATCGACCCCGAGACGCTGGAACCGCGTTTCAGGGTAATCGGTGGGGAATGCTGGTCGGACGAGGCCGGGTTCGCTGATGAAACCGATAAAAGGGGTGTCAGCGGCATTTGCGGCTCCGGCATCATCGAAGCCGTGGCCTGCATGTACCTGGCCGGCATCATCACCCCGGACGGCGTCATCGATGGTGCAATGGCAGAACGCAATTCGCGTATTCAGCCGGATGGGCGCACTTATAGCTACCTGCTGCACGCCGGTGAACCTGAAATCCGCATCCGGCAGACCGACATCCGCGCCATCCAGCTGGCCAAGGCCGCCCTGCACGCCGGCGCCCGCTTGCTGATGGACCGCATGGGCGTAAACAAGGTAGACCGTATTCGGCTGGCAGGTGCTTTCGGCAGCCACATCGATGTCAGGTACGCCATGATATTGGGTATGTTACCGGATTGTAATTTGGACAAGGTTTCAGCGGCCGG
>JAPHTE010000074.1 GCA_026196445.1 Lysobacterales bacterium | reverse complement strand
AAGTGATATTGAAGCATATGTTTGGTCAAGCCTTGCAGCGAATTCCGGCGACGACGGCGCAATCAACAACCGCGACATTGCTGCCAGCAGACTCTCGCCTGCAAATTTAAACCTGGCGCAAGAGCGCGCCATAGAGTTGAACAGGGAATTCCAGCAACGGATAGCTGACAAATAAGTCCTGACTTCTGACCTGCCCTGCGTTACCAGTCCTTGAATGGAAACGTCAGCGGGGATGACGGTGGCCAGTTCAAGCCGGATTCCTTGATCTTCTCCGCAAAAACCGGGGTTGCTGACAGGTCCCATGGCTCGCCGCATTCGCAAACCAGCACGGAGATGGACAACACAATATGACCAAACGGGTGTTGATCGAAATCGGCGGCCAGCCGGTTGGCATTTTCGCGGTCGCCGGTCCATGCATACATCGCCAGCGTGTTCCAGCCATTTTCATGTTGTGAACCACGATACTCCTCGAACAGGGCATCAGCCTGTTCACGGTGACCAAGGGCAGCGGTGACCTCCACGAGCAGTGACTCCGCGTTGTCCACCGACTTGATGCGCGTGTCCAACTCAGCTTGGGCCTTGTCATTCTGGCCCTTGAGTATCAATCCCTTGGCCAGTTCTGCAACCAGGCTATCACTATCCACAACAGCCAGACCGCGTAGGGTGGCTTCTATCACACCATCGGGGTCATGCGTCCAAACTTGGGTCCGTGCCAGCGATTGCCAATTCGAAGCAGCCAGTGGGTCGCATACCACGAGTTCCTCCATTTTGGGATACATCCGTTCTGCAAAACCATAAGGCAAGGAAACGGCCTCATACCAGAGCGAGCCAATGCAGCCAGTTTGTTCAAGCAGCTTCCCGACCCGGTCAGCCATGCCGCGCCAGTTGCCGGTCACGTAGGCAAGGTCAAGTTCCAGGGAGGCGCGTTCATAAGGTGTTTTGGCAAAACTGATCGCTTTTTCGTAATCCGCCTTCGCCAACTCAAAGGTCGCAATGACGTCGGCGTGTGCATCAGTGCCTGTCTGCGGGTCCATGCTGTCATCAATCACCTGGTGAACGTACAGGTCTGAGTGCCAGGTCCAGGCCGCTGAAAAATCCGGCACACGTTCCAGCACATCTTCAAAATATTGATTGGCCTGCACCAGGCCGACAGCAATTTTTTCGGGTCCGTTATGTGCTTGTTCAGAAAGCTCACGACCTCTCTGATAGGCGATAAAAGCCTCGACGTCACGCAGACCGCTACTTTGCATCAGGTTGCGCCTGTGATCGTCCAGCACGACGTTTAAAGCGACGGCTATTTTTTCGGCAATATCCTCCTGCACTTCGATGGTGTCGGTGGAACTGCTGTCATAGTTGTTCGACCAAAGGTGGAAACCGTCATTAGCCCGGATCAGCTGGGCCGTGACCCGCAGGCGGTCACCCGAGCGCCGCACCGAGCCTTCCACGATGTTTGCCACTCCCAGCCGCGCTGCTATTTCCTGTACAGGCACGTCCTGGTCCTTGAAGGTAAAGGCAGAGGTCCGGGCGGTTACCAGCAACTCGGGTAGTTGCGCCAGGGAGTTGAGAATCTCCTCGGTCAGGCCATCGGCGAAATACCCATCATCCGGGCCGTTACTCATGGCAACGAATGGCAACACGGCAACAGATTGCCGGTCTGAAGTTTCGACCCCGTTGGTTGGTTTCCCTGGAACTGTCTCTCGTGGACTTTGCGCCGCGACTTCATTTGAAACTGACCTCCCGGCTTCGGGAAGACTGGCAAACCGCTCCACCAGCAAAGCTGCCACCGCCAGGACGAGAAAGACAATTATTACCCTGTCCAGTTTTCTACCGGTATGCGGGCTTATGGATTGCTCGGGGTCGACTTGCGTTTCACGCTTGATACCTTCCGGAGTCATCTCGAACACCCAGGCAAAGACGAGTACAGCCGGCAAGCCGAGGGCTACCAACAGGAACAGTGCCTGGATCACCCAGTTGGGGGCACCGATCAGGTCTAATGCGAAGTCCGCGCCCTGCAACAGTACCCAGCAGATCAGCACGTAGGCAATACCCACGCGGAAGACGTTACGGCGTTTTAGTTCATTTATAAATGACAAGGAAAAGTTTCTTTGTGTCCAGTATTGGAGCTAAGCATAGTTGTTTAACAAATAAATACCAGAATAATTAACGGGAGTCACTGGCACGCGATTGGTTGAAGGGCTGCAATTGGCCGAGAGCAACCGTAACCAAACCTGAAAAAGTGTTTTGCAAATGCCTGTTTCAATCTTGAAGGCAGATGTTCAAAATACAAGTGCTCGCCTGTGTTTTCCCCGGACCTTTACAACCAGCCAATCTCGGCAGCGGTCGCAGCGCCAATCACGCAGGATTTCAAAGTCGCAGGCCTTCGCCAGCCGTGGGCGGAAGTCGCGATACGCCCGGCCATGATCTCGGCGCGTTGCTGCGGGTAGAGGGGAGACTGTTGTGGATTCGCGAGACCATCGGGCGCCAGGGGTTGGCCGCTGGCCATGTCATACCTGTCGACGGCCCCGAGAATATGCAGCAATTCATGGGTGATGATGACCCGGTTGCGGGCGGTCATTTGCCTGGATGCCTCGGCATTGACGATGCCGAATGCACCGTTCCTGACTCCGACAGAACGTTCCATCAATTGACCGGGCTTGCTTTGCTGGTACAAGACGAACATCTTTGCATCAGCCGGTGCAAGGCCGTCCTGGCGGCTGTGCCGCCAGACCCACCAGCGCATCTTCAGACTCCACAGCGCCACACCCAGGCCCGAGTTCTCGGTCGGCAAGGCTGGTGGTGGCGCCGTCGTCAGCGGGTCGGCGACCTGGATCACAACGGGCTGTTCCAGGCTAAACCCATAACGTGCCGCCTGTTGTTTCAGGAACTCGTTGATGGCGTCAAATGCCCGCGGTGTCAGGCTCTTGACGTAGCGGCGTGTTGCCGGGTCAGCCTCGACCAGCACCGGGTAGATGGTTACCCACAGTGGTTTATCCCAGCTGTTCAATCGCTCCGGGGCCAGGAACTGCCGGCCGGCCACCACCAGCAGGATGGTCAATAAAATGGCTATGCGGAGAAAGCGGAACAAATCACTCAGGAGCCGGCGACAGTCATCTTTCCGACCAGGATGGAACCGGTCTGGATACTCGTGCGATCATCCACGTCAGACCCGACTGCCTCGACCGCCAGGAACATGTCCCTGAGGTTGCCGGCAACAGTCACCTCGTCTACCGGGTATTGGATTTCACCGTTTTCGACCCAGAAGCCCGCCGCGCCACGGGAATAATCCCCTGTCACGATACTCACCCCCTGCCCCATCAACTCGGTCACCAGCAGGCCGGTTCCCATTACGCGCAACAGTTCGGGTGCGGAGTACCTGCCCGGCTGCACGACCAGGTTGTGCACACCACCGGCGTTACCGGTGCTTTCCAGCCCCAGCCTGCGTGCGGAGTAACTGCCCAGCACGTAACCGGTCAGGACGCCGTTATCGATAAGTTCGCGGTCACTGGTCGCCACACCCTCGGCGTCGAAAGCTGCGCTGGATGGGGCGCGCGGAATGTGCGGGCGTTCAGATATCTGTACCCATTCCGGAAATAACTGCCTGCCCGCCGCGTCTTTGAGAAATGTGCTGTTGCGGTACAAGGCACTACCGGAAATGGCGGCAACCAGGTGTCTGACGATGCCACTGGCGGTTTCGGGTGCAAACAGCACCGGCACCTCGCAGGTCGGTACCTGCCGGGCGCCAAGACGCCTGAGCGTACGACGGGCCGCCTCCCGCCCGGTGATTTCGACATCCTCCAGGTCGTCAAACGCGCGCCTGGAGTCATACCAGTAATCGCGCTGCATGGTATCGCCTTCACCGGCTATCAATACGCAGCTCTGATCGTAACGCGTGCCGTCCCGACGACCACAGAACCCCGTGGAATTGGCATATACATTCAAACCAAAATTGGCGGACGCAGACGCCCCGTCAGAATTACTGATGCCTTCCATACCAAGCCCGGCCGCCTCGCAGGCCAGGGCCCTTTCCATCGTGAGATCTGCATCCAGCGCCCGCGGGTGCCACAGGTCGAAATCGGGAAATTCACGCGCCAACCGGTCGACAGGCGCAAGGCCATTACACTTGTCGGCCTGGGTAAAACGGGCGATATCAATGGCCTTTTCCACGCATACCCGGATGGAATCACTACGCAAATCGCCGCTGCTTGAATGTCCCTTGCTATTGCCGATATAAACGCTGATAGCCAAACCGTGGTCCAAGGAAAACTCGAGGGTCTCTACTTCGCCCTTGCGCACGCTGACGTCCAGACCCTGGTGGGCGTTGGCTGAAACCTCGGCGCTATCAGCGCCCAGGCTGCGGGCATGCTCCAGCGCCTGGCCCGCGGCATCCTCGAGGGCAGCTAATTCCTGATCGCGATCAGGCACCGCCTGGGCTACCATATTAAAATCATTCTTTGGCACATCATTCATTGGGTATATCTCCCGGGTAAAAAACAGGCATGAACGAATCCAACCCTGAAAATAGTTTGCAAGAAGTCAGCAAGAGCCAACTTAAACGCGAAGCCAACGCAATACTGGACCTGGCCAGGAAGCTGTTGGCGATGCCGGAGTCCACGCTCAATGGCCTGCCGCTCGATACTGAATTGCGTGAGGAAGTGGATTTTGCCCGCAGTATCCGCGCGCACGGCGCCAGGAAGCGGCAATTGATGACCGTGGCCAAGTTTTTGCGTAAGCGGGATACCGGGCAACTCCAGGATGCGCTGGACAACCTCGACCAGAAAAACCGGCAGATGAACGCGCGATTTCATCATGTTGAGGCCTGGAGGGATCGCCTGCTGGAGGGTGACGACCACGACCTGGCGAAATTGCTTGACAGCAGCCACGGGATCAACGTGCAGATGCTGCGCCAGTTGATCCGCAATGCCAAGAAAGAAGCCAGGCTGGCTAAACCACCGGCCGCCGCGCGGAAATTATTTAAATTTTTGCGAGAAGCGGATGTGCAGGAACCTTTGCCGCCGCTATAGATTCTCACCGTCATCCCGGCGCAAGCCGGGAGCTCTTTAAATTCTCGTAAAACCAACATCGGTTTACCTGCCCTTAGAACAAAATAGTTCCCGGATAATGCCGCGCATTTCCGGGATGACGGAATAATTACTCAAGCCTGGGTACCGCCAACGGTCAATGAATCGACTTTCAACGTTGGTTGACCGACGCCCACCGGCACACTTTGCCCGTCCTTGCCGCACACTCCCACACCGGCGTCCAGTGCCAGGTCATTGCCAACCATGCTGACACGGGTCATGGCCTCGGGGCCATTGCCTATCAACGTGGCGCCACGTACAGGTCGTGTCACCTTGCCGTTCTCGATCAGGTAAGCCTCGGAGGTCGAAAACACGAATCGTCCGGAAGTGATGTCGACCTGGCCGCCGGCAAAATTGACCGCGTACAGGCCCTTATCAACCGACGCGATGATTTCACCGGGGTCATGGTCCCCACCGAGCATGAAGGTATTGGTCATCCTCGGCATCGGCAGATGTGTGAACGATTCACGCCGGCCGTTACCGGTCGGTTGCATACCCATCAAACGCGCGTTGAGCTTGTCCTGCATGTAGCCGACCAGAACCCCGTCTTCGATCAGTACGGTTTGCGTAGTGGGTGTGCCTTCATCGTCGATCGTCAACGAACCACGCCGTTGTGGCAGGGTGCCGTCATCGACGATGGTGACACCGTCTGCGGCGACCTTTTCACCCAGTCGACCTGCGAATGCAGACGTGCCTTTACGATTGAAATCGCCTTCCAGTCCGTGGCCCACTGCCTCGTGCAGCAAAACACCCGGCCAGCCTGGCCCCAGCACCACCGTCATGCTGCCCGCGGGTGCCGCCTCGGCTTCGAGGTTGACCAACGCCTGGCGTACCGCCTCATCGGCAAACCGTTGCCACGCACGATCACCCACCAGTTGCCGGTAATCAAACCGGCCACCACCACCGTCATTACCCTGCTCACGCCGCTCACCCTGCTGGGCGATGACTGTCACGCCGAGCCTGACCAGGGGCCGGACATCCGCCGCCAGTGCGCCGTCGGTCGAAGCTACCAGGATGGTTTCAAAGGTACCCGCCATGCTGACCATGACCTGCTGGATTCGCGGGTCCAGTGAGCGTGTGTATGCATCGATCTGTCGCAGCAAGTCGACCTTTTCATCGGCACTCATGACGGCCATCGGGTCCACCGGTGTATACAGTGCCTGCGGGCTGCGACGTTGCCAGGCTTGCACTGTCCCGGTCTCTCCCTGGCGCGCGATGGCGCGGGCCGCCGTTGAGGCCTGTAGCAGGGATGGCATGACGATTTCGTCCGCGTATGCAAAACCGATACTTTCACCGCTGATCGCCCGGATTCCGACCCCTTGCTCCACCGCGTGTGTCCCGCTTCTGACCAGCCCGTCTTCCAGCGACCAGGATTCGTGGCTGGTGTGTTGGAAATACAGGTCCCCGGAATCTACCGCCGGGCCCATCAGGTGCTGCAGCACCTTTTCCAGGTCGGTATGGCCGAGTCCACCGGGGGCGAGTAGCTGTTGCTCAGCCAGTTTCAAAGCTTCCGTCATTGGTTGGTTGTTTCCATGTCAAGTCGTCGCGTTGCCGGCCTGTGCGCTGACAGGCAGGGTATCTGTTGTTTAAAGGTCCTACTCAGTTTAGGGCATCTTGATCCGGTTCGGGAGTCTGTTCCGGTATATTGCCTGGCTGCGGTGTCCTCGGCGGTGGAGTGACCAGCTCTACCTGTGGGTCGGCCCAGGGGCCCTGAATGGTATAACGCGCTTCCGCGGCTTCACCAAGTGCATCACGCAACAGGGTCTGCAATGCAATACCTGCCGCTGCACCTGCCGGGCCACCCGCGATGGCCCCTATGACTGGCAGGGTCTTGCTGACACCCGGGCGCACCGCCACTTCGTAATCGAAGGTCTGTCCGGCCAGATCGGTGCTGCCGGTAATGGCTATTTCAGCCGCGGTAGAACTCAAGGTCAGGTCTTCAGTGTAACTGGTACCATTTTCCAGGTGCATCGTGCCCTTGGCCTCGTCGAAAGCGAAACCCTCGTCGAACACGTCACGGAAATCCATCGCCAGGCGGCGTGGCAGTTCTGTCAGGCTCAGCAGGCCCAGCATACGCCCGGCGCCCGGATCCGCTGTCAGTATGTTTCCCTGGATAACGCTAATATCCATCTCGCCATTGAGGTTGGCCAACGCGAACGCGGCAGGTGGTCCGTTCCACCAGGCATTAAAGTGAACCACGGTCTGGCCACCCTGGATGGCTGATGAAATATCCATTGCATCCAGCACGGTGCCCAGGCTTTCGGACGTCATGCGGATATCAAAATCCGACCGGACACCCTGGCTGGTATTCAGCCAGTCACCGCGTGCATTGAATTTGAGCTGCGGTGAGCTGGCCTCGATGAACTCCAGGTGAAAACCGTCCTCTATCGGGTAACCCTCGATACGGGTTTCACCCAGTTCCAGGCCAAGGTAGCTGAACTCCTTGCTGAAGAAATGAATTTCCGGCAGTTCTGACGGGTCCGTTTCCATGCTCATACCACCGGCCACCGGGTCAGGCATTATCAATCTCTCGAACTCGCCGGACATGCTGTGCGAGCCCGAGTCATTTTTATAGAAACGAACGGTGCCATTGATATCCTCACCGTCAAATTTCCCGTTAATGACACCATTCCCGTAGGTCATGCTGAGCCCGACGTCTTCGAACAAGCGGTTGAAAATCAGTATCTGGCCGGCGTCCACGTGCGCACTACTCAAAGTCAGCCCGCCGACGTCGCTCGTTTCTGTAAAGCGATCAACCGTCAGGTCAGTCCAGCTATCGAAGTCAAACACTTCGGCCGAACCGTCAATCACAAACTGCCCGGTATCCGGCAGGTCCTTGACCTTGCCACCAAACTGCACCACTGCACGTGTCGGGTGGCCATCGGTCCTGGATAGCTCCATCTTCAATTGCAGCTGCCCCGGCATCACCGCGGTCAATACCTGCTCTTCGGCGCGGATGGGATAGTGCACCAGCACCGGCCACTCCAGGTCAGCTGGTTTACCGAGCGGTTCAGGTAAATCGATGGTGACACCCTGCAAGCCGCTGTAAATATCCAGCCAGGTCTCCCGCTCTTCACTGTCATCCTCTGACGTCACGCTGACACCAATATCCCATAGGCTGTCGCCACTGGCATGACTGAATAACGGTTCACTCTCCAGCAGGTCGGCAGGAATCACACGGTCAACCGGTATCATGCCATGCAGGCTGGCGCGAAAAACCTCTTTGGCGTCCCAGTCTGAAACGACTTCCAGGCTAACCGGGAAGCCCTTGTAGCTACCCGTCAGGTCCATCGCTTCAAGACCTTCCTGGTGGTAATCAAGCACGCCTTCCATGTCATCGATCACAACGCCGGAAGTCAATTCGGTAAACCGGTCGCCCATCAACATTAGCGCGCCGTGCACCTGCAATGGTTCCACGGTTTGACCGAGACCGGTGCGCAGGTGGCCGCTGATTTCCGCCGGGCCTTCCAGGACGTACTTCTCCAGGTCAAGGTCCAGGTTGTTCAGCAGGGGCGTGAACTTGAGAAACTCAACCAGTTCCGGCAAACCGGTGGCCGTCCGGTAATCCAGGTCCAGGACCGGCGCCTTGAAATCATCGATACGCGCGCTGACATAATCCACGGCGGTACCGACCGTGTTACCGACCGTTCCTTCCACGTGCATACCCGGGCCTTCGAAATGGGCCGTCGCAGTCACTTGCCTGGCGTGGGGCCAGCCTTCTGCGTACTTGAGATGTGCGTCGCTAACCTTTACGTCTGCCAGCAAACTTCCGCTGTGGTTCTTGAACGGGAAGTCGTCCATGTCGCCGACCATCGAGTAACGCCCTCCGGAAACCTTGCCGTTCATCAGCGAGGTTCGCAACCAGTGCAGGGTGCGGGGCTTCATAATATTTTCAGGCCAGTAATCACCAAACCTGGCGACCTCGCCACGCTGCATGGCGGCATTGATATCCACCTCGGGCTTGCCTTCATTGGATGCCAGGCGCACACGGGCGATGACGCTCAGGTCGTCGTTCTGCACCCTGCAACGGTTGACATCCAGTTGCCAACTGGCCTTGAGTTGCCACAGGGCCTCAACGTTGCATTTTTCCAATGCAAATGCGATCGGGCGCCGGAATACGCGTGGCCAGTCCAACGTGACTGCCTCGCCTTCGATACTGACATTACCAGCACCCGCCTCGAGCTCAAACCGAGCGTCCAGCCCGGTAATTGACGGGCCCTTTTCCCAATCCCACAAGTGACCGTCGTGGAGCTCCCCGGCAGCCATTGACAGTTGCCATCCGGCGTCGAGAACCAGATCAAAATTCTTGACCACGCCCTGCCCGCGCTCGGGAATACCGGCAGGCCACCGAGTGTCATAGGTGGCCATGATTCTTTGCGTCAGCTGTAGCGGCATATCCAGGTCCAGGTAGTCTGCGCTGATCCAGATACCGAGGTTCCGTGGCTTGTTACGAGCCACGGTCATGCGCTGGCTTTGCCAACTTGACCCGGCGTAGGTCACATCCAGGTCGGCCAGGTCCATGCGCCAGTTCCTGCGATGGTTAAACCTCAATTTGACCCTGCTGTTCAAGTGCTCGATCAGCAGGGGACCCGACTTGGACGATAATTGTGCCTCGCGAAGGTCCAGCACACCTTGCATCTGCTGCGGACTGCCCCGCTCCCACTGGCCCCAGAGCTCGGCGTTCAGACGGCCGGAGACCGGCAGCAATGGATGGTGTGGCAACTGCCTGACCAACTCGGCCAACATCAGCTCACCCGTCTTGACGTGCCAGTTGGCTCTGCGCAGGTGTTGCTCTGCATCGAGTCTGACCTTGACGACGGCATCCAGGTCACCCACCACGCGATTCCTGTCCCGGTTTGTAACACGGGCCTGGATCTCGGCCGCTAGATCGCGGCCATCCATCTTCAGGCGGCCGTTGATATTACCCAGGAAGAGGTGAATTTCACGTTCCGGGTCATCAAAGCTCAGGCTGACGTCCTGCAAGCGGACTTCGCCGTTCAGCGCCACGTCGCTGAGGCCACTGCGCTCAGCACCCGGCCGGGCACTGTTGACACCCAGCCCGGACAGGATGAAACGCCCTTCGCTGGTGCGTTCCAGGGCCAGGTCGGCGCCTATGATCCGGAAACTGTACAAGGGGCGGCCGGGTATCAGGGCGTTCAGCGGCTTCACGTCCAACGCCGCCTCGTTGATGGCGATCTCCGACTGCACGCCCTCTGGCATCAAGGTGACGCCCTGCAGGCTGATGCGCGGTCCGAAAGCCTTCCATTCGCCGGAAAAGCTTTCGACACGAACCGGCTGGTTGAACGCCTTACTCAACCAGGCCTCGAGTTCAGGCTGGTAGTGTGTGCTGTATGGCATCAACAACTTGCCCACACCGACTATGACCGCCGCCATGACCGTGAGCAAGGTCAGCGTGGTCCACAAAAGGGTCCTGAGCCGCCGGAAGAATTTACGCAAATTGCTCATAAAGGCCCGTTAGCACATACCAGGTCGCAGTATCACGCAGCCGGCCCGAACATTGGGCTGGAGCAGGAACGGGCTTGGGTACAAACTGTATTTTGCCCACTGTGAATTTGGATTCTCTTTTGTCATTCCAGGTTCATTTATTCTGATACGGAGTCCGTTTCGGCCTTAGCAATGTTCGGGCTACAGCAACACCACGTCGAACTGTTCCTGCGTGTACTGTTCTTCGCGTTGGAAACGAATTGATTTTCCAATCGTCTCTTCAATTTCCGCCACGATGGTAGACTGGTCATCGAGGATTTTGTCCACGACCGTAGGAGAAGCCACTACCAGTAAGCGGCTGGCCTCGAACTGCCGGCTGGAACGCATGATTTCACGGAACACCTCGAGACAAACAGTCTCCGCGCTTTTTAGAGCACCCCTGCCAGAGCACACCGGGCAGGGCTCACACAAAACATGGCCCAGGCTTTCGGTGGTGCGTTTGCGGGTCATCTCGATCAGCCCCAGCTGGGACAACTCGTGAACGTTGGTCTTGGCGTGATCGCGTTCCAGCGCCTTCTTAAGTTCCAGCACCACCTGGCGTTTGTGCTCCTCGTCGTGCATGTCGATAAAATCGATGATAATGATGCCACCCAGGTTACGCAGACGAAGTTGCCGTGCAATGGCCTGGGCCGCTTCCAAATTGGTCTTGTAGATCGTCTCTTCCAGCGTCCGGTGGCCGACGTAAGCACCGGTGTTGACATCGATGGTGGTCATGGCCTCGGTCTGGTCAATGATCAGGTAACCGCCGGACTTCAGCTGCGTTGTGCGGCGCAAGGCATTTTCGAGTTCATCCTCGATCCCGTACAGGTCAAAAATTGGCCGTGCGGCCGAGTAATACTCGATCCGTTGGGTCCACTCAGGCAGGAACTTGCTGGCAAAATCACTCAAGCGGACAAATTCTGATTCCGAATCGATACGGACCTTCTCGACTTTTTCATGCATGTGGTCACGCAGGGCGCGCAATGGCAATGACAGGTCTTCGTAAATACATTCACCGGGTGCGGCCGCGTCGATTGAACCGCTGATGCTTTCCCATATCTTACCGAGGTAGGACATGTCTGCCGACAGGGCGAAATCGTTGATGTTCTCGGCATTGGTGCGCACGATGTACCCGTGTCTGCCCTCGTATTCCCGCAAGGTGGTTAGCAGGTTTTTCAGACGCGTGCGTTCGGCTTCGTCCTCGATACGCAGGGAAACCGCGACCGTGTCACTGTCAGGCAGCAGTACCAGGAAGCGTGACGGAATGCTCAGGTTGGTGGTCACGCGCGCACCCTTGGTGCCCAGCGGGTCCTTGATCACCTGCACAATGACTTCGTCACCTTCCTTGACCAGGTT
>JAPHTE010000227.1 GCA_026196445.1 Lysobacterales bacterium | reverse complement strand
GCGTGTACCATTCCGCTAGCCAGGTCATGTACTCGATACCGCTCTTCATGGTGGCGGGTTTGAGGTCACCTTTCAGGCAATAGGAAGCGAAAATATTACCGAGGGTCGAATCCTCCCAGCCCGGTACGACGATGGGCAGGTTCTTTTCAGCTGCCGCCATCATCCAGCTGTTGGCGGGTTCGATCTCGTAGTGCTCCTGCATGACACCGGAGAGCAGCAGCTTGTACATGAACTCGTGGGGGAAATAACGCTCGCCGGCGTTTTCCGCCTGTTTCCATATTTTGTAGATGTGAGTCTGGATGCGTCTGAACGCCTCTTCTTCCGGGATACAGGTGTCGGTAACGCGGTTTAGCCCTTGCTCCAGCAATTCCCATTCCTGTTCGGGCGTCAGGTCACGGTAGTTGGGCACCCGCTTGTAATGCGAATGGGCCACCAGGTTCATGACATCCTCTTCCAGGTTGGCCCCGGTGCAGGAAATGATGTGAACCTTGTCCTGGCGGATCATCCCGGCCAGTGACCGCCCCAGCTCTGCCGTGCTCATCGCGCCTGCCAGCGAAATGAGCATTTTCTTGTCTTCCGCCAGGTGCTTTTCGTATCCCCGGGCGGCGTCGACCAGCGCGGCGGCATTGAAATGCCTGAAGTGTTCAAGCATGAAGTCTCTGATTTTTCCGGATTTATCCATTGTATTTGAACTTGTAAGACAATAATTTGTAATAGAGTTTCGCGACCAGGAATTGCGGCGCGTGCTGCCCTTCGAGCGGCGCAAACTCCGTGATGTCAAAACCGACAACGGTTTTCGCCTCGAATACCTTGCGCAGGTACTTGAGGGTGGGGTTCCACAGCAGACCACCCGGTTCGGGTGTGCCTGTCGCCGGCATGATCGATGGATCAAATGCATCCAGGTCAATGGTCAGGTAAACCTGGTCGGTCATCTGCGCAATGGACCTGTCCATCCATGATTCATGTCCGTAAATATCTTCAGCAAAATAACACTGTTGCTGGTTCAGGTACTTCATTTCGCTGGCGTCCGCACTGCGTATGCCAACCTGGACCAGGTTGGTGTTGTGGCTGGCATCGTGCAGTGCGCAGGCGTGGTTGTAAGCTGTGCCGCCATAGCTTTCACGCAAATCGGCGTGCGCATCGAGCTGTAATACGGTCAGGTCCGCGTACTTTTCGTAAAAAGCCCTGATCACGCCGATGCTGATGGAGTGCTCTCCGCCAAAAAAGGTCAGGTACTTGTTGCTTGCGAGCAACTCCCTGGTTTTTTGGTAAACAAGTTCGAATACCTTTTCAGGGCTCTCGTCCTCGGTGATATCTGCGAGGATGTGCACACCGTGCCGGTATGCTTCTGAGTCCGTCTCAATATCGTAGAGTTCCATGTTTTCGAGGGCGTCCAGGAATGCGGCAAAACCGCGGTCCGCGCCCTTGCCCCAGGTGCTGGTGCCGTCATACGGTATGGACTGCAACAGCACGGCAGCGCTTTCGTAGCCGCAGTACTTCCGATCGATGCCTGCAAAACGTCTCATTGCGTATAACCCAGTATGTTGAACATGTCACCGACGGATTGTTCGGCGCGGTAAATCGAGTGAATGATATTACCCTTTTCATCCTTGTCGATGATAACGTGCTTGGGCGAGGGGATCAGGCAATGCTTGATGCCACCGTATCCGCTGATGGCATCCTGGTAGGCGCCGGTATGGAAAAACCCGATATAGAGCGGCGTTTCATCGCTGTCTTTATAAGCAGGCAACAAGACCTGCTGGTTCAGGTCCTCCGAGTTGTAGTAATCCGATTGGTCGCAGCTGATGCCACCGATGTTGGCCTGCTTGTATTCGTTTTCCCACTTGTTGATTGGCAACAGGATGAACTTTTCATTGATCGACCACGCATCCGGGATGGTGTTCATCAGGCTGTTGTTGATCATGTACCAGGATTCGGTATCGTTCTGCTGCTTTTGCTCCAGCACTTCAAAAATAATTGCGCCGCTTTCACCGACGGTGTATCTGCCGAATTCTGTGAAGATATCCGGCTCGGGCACCTTTTCAGTCACACAGGCGTCCTTAATATTCTTGACGATCTCGCTGATCATGTATTCATAGTCGAATTCAAAACCGAGGTTGTTCCTGATCGGCATGCCGCCGCCGAGGTTGAACGATTCGAGGCTCTTGCTTTGTTTTTTCAGGCTGATATAGAGCCCGAGTGCGCGCTGGAATTCACCCCAGAAGTACAAATTGTCCTTGATTCCGGAATCGACGAAAAAGTGCAGCATTTTCAATTCGACACGGTCATTGTCCTGGATGCGTTCCAGGTAGAATGGCTGTATGTCCTCTTTCCTGATGCCGAGCCTCGAGGTGTGGTAGGGCGATTGCGGCTCTTCCCGGACGGCCAGGCGGATGCCGATTTTTATCTTGTGTTCACCGGCGACCTTCTCGAGTTTCGCCAATTCATTTCTTGAATCGAGGACGACCAGTACATTCTCAAAACCAAGTTCGTAGAGACCGACGATCTTGCGCAGATAATCATCAGTTTTGTAGCCGTTGTTGATGATCTGGATGTGCTTGTCAATTTTCCCTTCCTTGAACAAGGCAAGGATCAGGTCGATATCGAACGAAGAAGATGTCTCAAGGTGAACGCCGTGCTTGAGGGCCTCGTTCACGACATGTGCGAAATGGTTGCACTTGGTGCAGTAACAATAATAATAACGGCCCTTGTAGCTGTTCCTTTTGATGGCGCGGTTAAAGAGGTTGCGCGCTTTCTTGATCTGATCGCCGATCTTTGGCAGGTAGATAAAGCGGAACGGTGTGCCATACTTTTCGATCAGGTACTGCAGTGATATCCCGTGAAAAGTCAGTGAGCCGTTGCGAAGGTCAAAGCCTTCCTGGGGAAAATAATAGGTTTGGTCAATCAGATCAAAATAAGTGTTTTTCATCAGGCTTATGCACCATCAACTTTGGCCGTATCAGGACCAGGCAATAAAATGGTCAAAGGAATCCGCGCCCTTGTTACCCACACACGACCCGCCACCCCGGCGGGCGAATCCTTATATCAGATCAGGCGGGATATGCACAGCAAAAAATTTACCGGCCTGTTATCGGGCAGCGTGCATTTGCACCCGCTGTGTATCAACCGTTGTTGTCACCTCTGGCTGCATCGAGCCCTTCTTTGAGCACATTGGCCCATTCCTTCAGGATGCGGTTGGCTGCGGCACGGTTGGTGACGCGGTTCTGCCACTGGAAGTAGCCGGTCTTCCGGTCACGTTTGCGATCCAGCGCCTTGCCGATCAGGTCATCGGTGACCGAATCATAGAGTTCCACGTATAGGGTCATTTCCCCGGCGGATTCCGCATAAGAACGCGTGAAGCCTGTGGTCATCGTATCCGGTACCGTGACGTCGAGGTTGATGATGGCCGGTTTTACGATCAGCACGTCATCGCCGCGCTCAGTGACCAGCTCATAACCACCTTCTTCCAGGGTCGTTGTGAACACTTCCTTGAACAAGCCAGCCAGTTCGGACTTCATCTTCTCCATGTCCGAAGAGCTGACCCTTAAGCCAGAACTCCTTTGCTGATCGCGCTGCCAGTTCTTCTTGAATGCGACGTGGGCATCCAGCAGGTAAACCTTGTTGTACTGCCCGAGGTCGACGCCCGGCTGCGCATAGACAATGGCCAGCTCGGTATCGCTGATATGGTGCAGGCCGTCAACCGTTACTTCGGGTAATTTGTCATTTGCGGCCTGCAGGCTGCCGGCAGCAAGCAGGGAAAGAATAAAGCCTGATTTTGCAACTGCTTTGAGAGTCATCTTGGGTCTCCGAAAATTGAGCGTATGATTTTATAACAGCTGTGTCGATACAATATAGTCTAAGACCTGTCAGTGTTGAAAGAAATTGCAACTATTTCAATGATGGATTGAGTACACTATTAATCAACCCATCACGTTCACTACTTGGGGAAGGCCGGACATGTACAAAATACGAACATTTAACAACCTGGCTGCAAAAGGCCTGGATCGTTTTTCAGCTGACAGCTACCAGGTCGGCCCGGACTTATCCGTTGTCGATGCCCTGATGTTGCGTAGCCACAAATTACATGGTGAGCCGGTTGACGAGAGCGTAATCGCGGTGGCCCGGGCGGGTGCGGGTGTTAATAATATTCCCGTTGATGAGTACGCCCGGCGTGGGATCGTGGTGTTCAATACACCTGGCGCCAATGCCAACGCGGTGAAAGAGCTGGTGGCGGCTGCCCTGTTGCTGGGTTCGCGGAATATTTTTGATGCCATGAATTACGTGCAAACGCTGGAAGGGATTGAAGACAGTGCGGAAATGCATCGCACACTGGAAGCGAACAAGAAACATTTTTCCGGCACGGAAATCACCGGCATGACACTCGGTGTCGTGGGTCTCGGCGCCATCGGCGCCATCGTTGCCAACATGGCGCTCGAGCTGGGCATGAAAGTGGCCGGTTATGATCCTGCCATTTCCGTCGAGGCCGCCTGGCGCTTGTCCAGCCGTGTGCAGAAGGTGGACAGCTTGCAGGCACTGGTGGCCAAGTCGGATTTCCTGACACTTCATGTACCCGTCATTGAGCAGACCCGTGGCCTGATCAGCACGGAAGTGCTTGGGCGTTGCAAGCCGGGTATGCGCTTACTCAATTTTGCCCGTGCTGAAATCGTTGACCTGCCGGACGTCATCGCTGCCCTGGACAGTGGCAAACTGGGCGGTTATATCAGCGACTTCCCGCATCCGGAGTTGCTGGGACGCAAAGACACCTTGTTGCTGCCGCATATCGGCGCCAGCACTGTTGAGGCCGAAGAGAACTGCGCCGTGATGGCCGCAGAAGAGCTAATGGACTTTCTCGAAGACGGCAACATCCGTAATTCCGTGAACTATCCTGATACACAGATGGCCCGGGATGGCGGCTACCGCATCACGTTTTGCAATGAGAACGTACCGCGGGTGCTCGGCAACGCCCTGACGATACTTGCCGACCATGACATCAACGTTATCGACATGGTGAACCTGAGCCGTGGCGATTTCGCGTACAGCATCATCGACGTTGAAAACAAACCCGACCCGGGTGTGATGAGCGCAATCAGAGGTACCGAGCACGTCATCCGTGCGAGGCTGTTGCAACCGGCGTAGGTGTTTCCGGGTAGTATAAGGTAAGCGGGCACTACCGGTTCGAGGGAAACATATGAGACTGTTTTTGAGATTGAACCTGTTTTACGGAACCCTGGCGTTGTTGATCTGGGGCGGCTAC
Organism: Lysobacterales bacterium; assembly: GCA_026196445.1. Classification (GTDB taxonomy): domain Bacteria; phylum Pseudomonadota; class Gammaproteobacteria; order Xanthomonadales; family SZUA-36; genus SZUA-36. The sequence goes on along the minus strand of JAPHTE010000227.1, from coordinate 380 downwards.
CTACTGGTGCCTGACCTGCATCGCTACCTGCCGCTGGGAGTCGTAGAGACGCTGTTCAACCAGGGCGATACCAGTGAGATTGGCGGTATCGTCATCCATGCCTCCAATGTTACCGACGAGGTCGGCGGCTTGTTGTGGCTGGTTTTCGCGATCGTCGGGGCGGTGACCCTGATGGTACCTGTATCGTGGACCTACATGGCCATTCGCAGCAAAGCCAAAATGGACCAGTCGTTGCTGGAAACCATCCTGATTCTGCCGATCGCGGTCACCGGTATCGTGCTGATCGTACACAATTCACTGGCCATGGCCTTCAGCCTTGCCGGTGTCGTGGCCGGCGTGCGTTACCGCTATGCGCTGAAGAGTACGGCGGATTCCCTTTT
>JAPHTE010000352.1 GCA_026196445.1 Lysobacterales bacterium | reverse complement strand
TGGCCGTCAAACAGGTTTTCAATGATATCCTGGCCGACCAGCGCCACCTTGCCACCGGAGCGGACTTCACGCTCGGTAAAATTCCGGCCTTCCTCGATCACCCACTGGCGTACGGGGATATAGTCCGCGTGAATACCCGTGACACTGGTGGTCCAGTTGGTGTTGCCAAAAACGACCGGTACATTGGATGAAATACTTCCCGAGATACCGTCTATGAAATCGAATTTGTCTTTCAGCCGCTTGATGTCTTTTTCGGTCAGTGGTGCGGCCGAACCGGAGCCGCCATGGCGCCCCCCGCGCATGGATGCACCCGGCCGGATGCTGAGCATATTGCTGCCGAGGCTATCGATCTGGGCTTCGATTTCCTGCTTGGAGCCGCTGGATATGGAAACCATCACGATCACCGAAGCGATACCGATGATGATGCCCAGCATGGTCAGGAAGCTGCGCATCTTGTTCAGACGTAACGCGATCAATGCAATATTGGTGATCTTGACCAGGTGCATCAGTTCTGCACCCCGTTGCCGATCAGCACATCATCGATGATTTCACCATCGCGGAACATCAGCTTGCGTTTGGAAACCTCGGCGACTTCGGGGTCATGCGTAACAACGATGAGCGTGATGCCAGAGTCATTCAGTTCCTGGAACAGATCCAGGATCTCGACGGAGGTGTGTGAATCCAGCGCCCCGGTCGGTTCATCCGCCAGGATTACCGAGGGCCGGTTGACCAGCGCACGGGCGATGGCCACGCGTTGTTGCTGGCCACCCGAAAGCTGGGTGGTTTCGTGGTCCACGCGATCGCCCAGGCCCACGCGTTTCAGGGCCTCGCGGGCCCGTCCGGTCAGGTCCCCCGAGTTCATGTCACGGGTATAAAGCAACGGCAAACGGACATTGTCCAACGCTGTGGTACGCGCCAGCAGGTTGAATTGCTGGAAAACAAAGCCAACGGTATGGTTACGAAAATCTGCCAGTTGATCGGAATTCTGCTCAGCGAGATTCAGTCCGTTGACCACCAGGTCTCCGCTGGTGGGCACATCCAGCGCGCCCACCAGGTTCATCAATGTGGATTTGCCGGAGCCAGAGGGGCCCATGATGGCGACATATTCGCCCTTGTTAATCTGCAGGGTGACGTTATTCAGGGCATGGATGATCTCACTGCCCATGTGGTATTCCTTGCACAGGGAACGTGTTTCGATCAGGGGCTTATCCATGATGATTTGAGCGCAGTCTGCTGATTTACTTTCTGGCGGTGCGTATGCGCGTCACCGCGACATCATCCACGGACAGTTTTTTGCCCAGGACCTGTGTATTCTGATCATCGCTGATACCCAGCAAAACCGGTACCGGGTTGATGCCGTCATCGGTTTGTATCCACAACAGGCCGCGACGGCCTTCTGCCGATTTTTTGTTTTTTCCTTGTTCCGGTTGACCGGCTTTGGCTGGATGCCCGCCGCGCTGACCTTCACCTTTAGGGGGTCTGGTCAAGCTGACTTTCCTGGCCAGTTCAGAATCTGGCGGCGGCCTGAAACGCACCGCATCATTGGACACCCTGAGCACGTTTTCGGCCTTGCCGGTGATAATTTCCACGATCGCTGTCATACCCGGTAACAGCTTCAGGTCAGGGTTGTCTGCGGTAATGATCACCGTGTAGGTGACCACGTTATTGGTTTCGTTGGGGGCCAGGCGTACCTGTTCGACCCGGCCGGTGAATTCCAGGTCCGGGTACGCATCCACGGTAAAACTCGCCTCATTGCCCTCGACAACATTGCCGATATCAGCTTCGTCCACGTTGGCTTCGATCTGGATCTTGGTCAGGTCCTGGGCGATCCTGAACAGCACTGGGGCCGAGAAACTGGCCGCCACGGTCTGTCCCTGGTCTACGGCGCGCTCGATGACGACGCCATCGATTGGCGAGCGGATCTTGGTGCGCTCCAGGTCGATCTCTGCGGATTCAAGCGACGCCTGTCGCTGTTCCTCGTTGGCCAGCGCATTCTGTAATTGCGCCTCGGCCATGGTCAGGTCGGCCTTGGCCGATTCAAAACTGGCAAGCGCGGTATCGAAATCAGAAGCGGACAGGGTGCCTGCATTCGCCAGCGGCTCGGCGCGTTCGTACTCAAGGCGGGCTTTTCTGAGATTGGCCTTGGCCCGGTCGATCGCCGCGCGCTGTACGATCACGTTGGAACGGGCGACTTTCAGATCAGCACTGCTTTGCACAACACGGGATTCAAAAGTCTTTGAATCGATCAAAGCAATGATGTCGCCGGCCTTGACCTCGGAATTGAAATCAACATAGATGTCGGCAAGTTGGCCGGATAACTGTGAGCCGACCTCGACCGTAATCAGCGGCCGCACCGCGCCTGATGTGGCCACGGCGCGGACGATATTTCCGACATCCAGTTGCGTGGTCTCAATTTGCCTTTGCTGGGTGTCTCCGGAGGTGCCGTTATCAGGCAGCAATACATAGGCCAGAACCACTACAGCCACCAGGCCTATCGACCATTTGATTTTGTTACTCATGGAGAGGTTTTCCTGACCAGACCTGAAGTGAAAAACAACCATAAATGATAGGGGTTGGCGGTGCAACGAAATCGTTTGATGCCTGCCTGTAAAGATGTGTAAAGGCCCGGATGGATCAACATCCGGGTGGCGCTGAGCACTGGCTTAGCCGGTGATACGCTCATCCAACAGGGCATCCAGCCGGTCCAGCGTTGCAGCGAGGTTCCGGGCGACCGGCGCGCGGCTGAACGGAATGCGGTTGATGCTGGTCTC
>JAPHTE010000304.1 GCA_026196445.1 Lysobacterales bacterium | reverse complement strand
TGGCAGCGGCCAATTCGATTGCTGCCTCGGAACAGGGTTCATGGACCGCGGAAGTGAGTATAGGCGGCCTGGATAATGCACAGAATTATGCCGACTGTCTCGGCTATTTGCAGGGTCTTAGCCTGGTCACCGGGGTCGAGGTGCTGGGAGCAGAACCGGGCCGGGTCCATTTTCGTCTGCTGCTCAATGCGTCAACAGAGTACCTCCTGGAGTCCTTCAACCGCGGTACGGTGCTGTTGCCAACCGGGGTGGAAAGTGAATACGATTATGAGTTTTTACACTAGGTTTTCAAGCAGGGCTTGTTAACATAAAAGAACATGCTGTTTTCTCCGCAAATCCCCTTGCCCCTGATGCCGCGTCGTGACAGCCGGCTCGAGGATTTTATCGAGGGTCCGAACGCTGCGGTGATCGAGGCCTTGAGACGGATGCTCGATGAGCCAGGCTCACACGTATTCCTGCACGGAGAAGAAGGCAGCGGAAAAACTTATCTGTTGAACGCGCTGTGCCTGGAAATCCGCGAACGGCAGGGTCGGGCATTTTATCTTGCGTTGAAACGGCTACCGCAGGACGCGGTGGCAGCCCTGAAGGGTCTCGAGGATCTGGATCTCGTTTGCGTGGACGACCTTCACGTCATCGCAGGCGACCGGGACTGGGAAGAGGCCCTGTTTCATTGTTTTAACCGCATAAGGAAGGCCAGGGGCCGTTTGTTGATCAGCAGCCGCAAGCAGTTGTCGTCGCTGGACATCGGACTGCCGGACCTGTCGTCGCGGTTGGCCTGGGGGCTTCGGTTACCTTTGAAACCCCTGGCGGATGAGGACAAGCTGGCCGTGATCGCGAGACACAGCAATGCGCTTGGCTTTAATTTGTCCGATGATGTCCGGAATTACTTGCTGAAGCACCATGAACGCAGCATGTCCTCGCTGCTCCGGGCCGTGGATCAACTGCACCAGGTCGCTTTGACCAATAAACGAAGAATCACCATCCCGCTGGCGCGCGAAGTACTGCAGGCTATGGACCAGGAAAGGAAATGACACCATGCTGACAAAAGACCAGATCACCCGTAACTGGCTGCCACGTTATACCGGAATGCCCTTGGAGGAGTTCGGAAACTATATCCTGGTCACGAATTTCAGCAATTATGTCAGGCGTTTTGCGGAGATCTTCGATTGCAAGATTTACGGGCAAGACCGCGCAATGCAGGCGGCATCCAACGGCGAGGGCTTGACCATCATCAACTACGGCATCGGTTCCAGCAACGCGGCCACCATCATGGACCTGCTGGCGGCGGTGAAACCGGAAGGCGTGTTGTTTTTGGGCAAATGCGGCGGCTTGAAGAAATCCACGGAGATCGGCCATTTCATACTGCCGATCGCGGCTATCCGCGGCGAGGGCACCAGCGATGATTACTTCCCACCCGAGGTGCCGGCGCTGCCTTCTTTCAAACTGCACAAGTTTGTGTCGGACAAGATACTGGAACACGGTGTGGATTACCGTACCGGTGTGATTTACACGACCAACCGGCGGGTTTGGGAGCACGACGAAGCGTTTCACAAACGCCTGGCGGAGATGACCTGTATCGGTATCGATATGGAAACAGCCACGCTGTTTATCGTGGGTCATGCCAATGCAATCGCTCACGGTGCTTTACTGCTGGTCTCAGACGTACCGGTCACACCCGACGGTGTCAAGACCGAGGAATCGGACCGGAAGGTGACGGCCGACTGGGTTGACCTGCACTTGCGCATCGGTATCGAGGCGATGACGGAGGTGGGCCAGAAGGGCGAGAAAATCAAGCATTTCCGCTACTAGCACCTGTTCTTTGACATTGCGATACCTCCTAAGCTGTGTGGGGTATTCCTTCCCGGGACACGCTTGAGCCCGCATATTGCACCAGTCGGAATTCCTATCCCGGCTCTGGCTTGTCCATACGCAACTGGACTTGGTCTTCCTTCAACCAATAGCTACGGCTATTGGTCTCAGTCCAGCCCGGCGCCCAGTTGCATCTGTCCTGCGCCTTCTTCCGTGATACTGGTGCAATATGCGGGCTAGCCATCTGACCTCCAGGGATGGAGGAAATGCAGGGGATTGTCGGGAACAATCCCTGCCATGGGCGCTCG
>JAPHTE010000005.1 GCA_026196445.1 Lysobacterales bacterium | reverse complement strand
TTCGCTGACACCCAGCGCCAGGTGCAAAAGGCCGCGAGGCTCCGGGATATCGTCGGTGTAGGCTGCCTGGCCGCTGACGTGCAGCGCGGCGCTGTCATGTGCTACGGGCTGGCCGACGGCCACGCGTGGCCGATCGTTGTTGCTGTTGTCAGCGCCCATAAGCGTACACCGAGTAGTTTTTGCCTTCAGTCGTTTCGAGGTAGAAACGGCGCAACAGGTTTTGCGCGCACCTGAAGCGGTAGGCCGCGCTGGCGCGCATATCGTCGATCGGTGCAAAATCCTCCGCCAGCGCTTGCATGCCTGCGCGGACTGTATCCGTATTCCAGGGTTGACCCTTCATGGCAGCTTCACAAGCTGGCGCCCGTTTTGGAATGGCCGCCAGGCCACCCGCGGCGATACGCACGGCGGTCACCACGTCACCATCGAGCTGCACCCGCATGGCCATACACAGTGCGGAAATATCCTGGTCAAAACGTTTTGTGACCTTGTAACAGCGTGTAGCGCTGGCACGATCCGGCAATGGAATCCTGATCGAGACCAGTACTTCGTCCGGCTCCAGGGCGGTGGCCATGTAATCCAGGTAAAAGTCTTCCAGTGCCATCTCACGTTGCCCGCCGAGACCCTGCAGCACGATTCGGGTTTCCAGCACCATCAGCGCCGGCATCGAATCACCGATGGGTGAACCGTTGGCGATATTGCCGCCCAGCGTCGCCACGTTACGCACCGGCGGGGAGGCAAAACGGGTGAATAACTCATCAAGATCCGGGTAGTACCGCGTGATTAACGGGGCTGCCTCACTGATTGGCAAAGCGGCGCCGATCTCGATGCAATCATTCGTAACGCCGGCCCGCAACAGTTCCGGCACCCGGCCGGTGTATATCAGGTGATCGAGTTGGCGCTGTTGCTTGGTAACCCACAGACCGACATCGGTGCCACCGGCCAGCAAGGTGGCATCCGGATAGCGTCGCTTGAGGTCGATCAGCTCAGCGAGTGTCAACGGGGTAAAAAAAGCTCTGCCGTCGCGGCCGGTTTGCAGCATGCTGTCCGGTTGAATGTTCTTGAGCCGTTCTATCCGGGTGGTGTCATCCAAGCCGCCGGCGGCCAGTCTCAGCCAGTCGTCAGCCGCCTTTGGCAACTGGTACATGGTTTGCGCCGCTTCCACGATCGGCTGGTATCCGGTGCAGCGGCACAGGTTGCCGCTCAAAGCCTCGTCGATGTGGCGGCGCGTGGGTTTCGGGTTGTTCTTGTACAAGGCGAACAGGGACATCACGAAACCCGGCGTGCAAAAACCGCATTGCGAGCCGTGGCTGTCCACGATAGCCTGTTGCACCGGGTGTAACTCGCCAGCCTCATTCACCAGGCTTTCCACCGTGATGAGTTCCTTGCCATCGAGCGCCGGCAGGAACTGGATACAGGAATTGACCACGAGGACCTTGAGGGAGTTGCCGTCCTGGCCGAGTTCGACCAGGGCCACGGTGCAGGCGCCGCAATCACCCTCGGCACAGCCTTCCTTGGTGCCGGTGCGGCGCAGGTCTTCACGCAGAAACTGCAGCACGGTGCGTGTCGGATCGACACCGTGCAACTCGATGAGCTCGCCATCGAGGATAAACTTCACGGGCCGTGTCTGGCCCGTGGCGGAATGTTCCGTGCTAGCCATAATCAAGTCCCGGGATACGCGGGGTGTCCCGATGGTTCATTGTAAACCCATGCCCGGACGGGTGGAATGCACGGGCTAGGCGTTTAGGGTGCAGGTTTTTATTGATCCTTATCTATCAGGTGCTTAGCCAACCATGCGTGCAGTTCTTGCCAGTAGTAACGTGCCTCGGCGCCCTTCATGACCCAGTGGTTGGCGTCATGGAATACCAGCAGGCGGCCCGGAACCTGTTGACGCTGGACGTAGGTCCAGGCTGAGAGGGTCTGGTTGATGGGCACCCTGAAATCCTTTTCACCGACGGTTAGCAGGATGGGTGTCGAGAAGCGGTCGGCGTAGGTGGACGGGCTCTGTTCACGCCACACCGGGCTGTCGCCCCAGGCGGGTCCACCGTTCATTATTTCGCGGTTGTAGACGGTATCGCTGGACGAGTACTGGCCTTCCAGGTCTACCAGGCCGGCGTGTCCGACCAGGGCCTTGAAATGGCTGGTGGTCGCCTGCAGCCAATTGACCAGGTGGCCACCGTAACTGGCGCCAGTGGCCGCCTGGCGTTCGCCGTCAATGAACGGGTAACGCTTGACGGCCTCGGCGGCTGCTTCGAGCAATTCTTCACCCGGGGTTTTCAGCGGGTCATTCCGGATGTTGCGTGAAAATTGCTCGCCGTAACCGACCGAGCCGGTGTAATCGGTCATCAACACCACGTAACCCGGTGCGGCCAGCAGGTGCGCGCTCCAGCGCACGTGGCCCGCATCCATGGAAGAACTGAACGGACCGCCGTGGATCTGCAGCACCAGCGGGTATTTTTTAGATTCGTCAAAGCCCGGCGGCAACGCCAGCCAGTTGTGGATGCGCCGGCCTTTGCTGGATTCGAACCAGAACTCCAGGTATGCCGGCCGGTCGAGGCTTGCGGAGCGTTCGGTATTGAAGCGGCTGATCGCGGTGTGGCTGCCGTCTGAGGGATCGATGCGCACGACTTCGGGGGAGACGGCGGCGCTCTGCCAGCTCGCGACGAGCTTGTCACCGGCAGCCTGGATACCGCTGTAAACACCGCGGCTTTCGGGATCGAGCGCCATGACCTCACCACCCTTGGCTGGCATCGAGAAAATACGCGTACGCCCGGCATCGGCCGCGGTCATGTAAACGGTCTGGTCATCCGGGCTCAGCGCGACACCACCGACGGAGCGGTCGAACGAGGCGGTCAGGATCTCCGGGCCGTGCCTGACATTCTTGCCGGTCCAGTCAAAGCGGGCCAGCTGGGTCAGGTTATAGACTTCCTTGTTCTCGGGTTTGTAATCGCAGTAGAGGTTTTTTCCGTCGTTGGAAAACAGCGGGCCGTAGCAACTCCAGTCAGGGCTTTCAGTCAGTTGTTCAGGTTCCCCGCCACCGACCGGGACACGATATAAATGGTAGATCACCCGCGCGTGCGCGGCATCGGTGAGATTGGTGGTGGCGTTGAACACCAGTGACTTGCCATCGGGTGACCAGACGGCATTGAGGGTGTCGCCGGAGCGGGTCGGCCGGCCGGCAAAACCCACCTCATCGAGCAGCTTGCTGCCAAATAGCAGATCCTTGACTTCGGCGCCACTGCGCGCCTCCTGGACAAACAGGTGGCTTTCGCGGTCGTCGCGCCAGTGGTCCCATTGGCGCACCGGGAAGTTTTCGTACACCGAGATGTTGATATCGCTTTTGTCACGTGATTTCTTTTCTGCCTTGTTGGCCTCGTCATCGGCCATACCGGGATAGACCCGGCTCTCATATGCGATATGGCTGCCATCCGGGCTCCATACCGGGTTTCCCGCGCCGGTCGAAATATCGGTGATGGCATAGGCCTCGCCGGGGCCGGCCATGTTCAGCAGGTAGACCTGGCTGGCGTCATCGTCGGCGCGTTTGCTGGTGAAGGCGATCATGCTGCCGTCGGGGTTCCAGGCCACGCCGCCTTCCGCCTGCCGGGTCGTGGTCAGTTGTATCGGTGCACTGCTGCCATCTACCGCCAGCAACCACAGGTCGCTATGCGTTTCGTCTTTTTCATACGAGGGCTGGCTGACGCTGACCACGGCCCTGGTTCCGTCCGGGCTGACGACGGGAGAGCCCAGGCGCTGCATCAACCACACGTCTTCGTGGGTGACCGGTCTCAAATCCTGGTCGGCGGCCATGATTCCGCTGCATAAAAACCCTGTAAAAAGGATGATGACTGTCAGTAGTTTGCGCATGGAGAATTCCCCTGGTTTGGCATAAAAGAAAACACCTAACTAGACGGGTAATATTACGGGGTTTTGTGCTCGCAAGCTAAGGGAAATGTCTTAAGTGGCAAGGTAGAAAACTGCAATTGCGATTGCACTACTTGTCACCGGTTGGGCACTACGCCGGGAATTCAATCCATGTGTAATGAACAGGGCTCGAGTTTGTCGGACAGGTAAGCGCCTGTCTTTTTTCAGAACACGCCGTGAACCCGTCCCTCGGCAACTGCTCCCGGCGTTTCTCTACCTCCTGCATCCCTGCAGTCGTGGGGGCTCTTCCGAAACATCCCTGTTTCGTAAGGTTCTGAAAAAAGCAGCGCACTTCCCTGTCGCAATAGACTCACCTGGTTTTTGAATTTATTTCTCGAGACCGGCCGGCTGGGTAAGAGATTTTCCGGGTTGTGTACCTAACCCCGTTTCCTGACGATCTGGTAACCGCTGCGTACCAGGTACTGGACCGGTACGCTCCAGACGTGGACCAGGCGGGTGAATGGAAAGACCAGGAAGATGGTCAGGCCCAGTACCAGGTGGGCCTTGAAGATCAAGGCCTCACCGGCAACATAGCTGGCGGCGTCACCCTGGAAGGTCACCAGGTGTTGCGCCCAGCTCGCCAGTGCCAGCATCGAGTTGCCGTCCGGGTGTTGCGCCGAGGCCGGTATCGTCAATAGGCCCAACACCAGCTGTACGAACAGGATCAGCAGTATCGGCAGGTCGGTGGGCTGGCTGGTCGCCTTGATGCGTGCATCGAGCATCCGGCGGCGGATCAGCAGGATCATGCCGATGAGGCAGGTGATTCCGAAAATGCCACCGGCCGTCATAGCCATCATCTGTTTCTGGCCGGCTGTCAAGACAAAGTGGTAAGCCCAATGCGGTGTCAGCAGGCCCATCAGGTGGCCAAAAAACAGCATGATGATACCGATGTGGAACAGGTTGCTGCCGAGCCGCATATCCTTCTTGCTCAACAACTGGCTGGAACTGGCTTTCCAGGTGTACTGGTCACGGTCATAGCGCAGCAGGCTGCCGACAAAGAACACGGTGATCGCGATATACGGGTAAATCCCGAAGAAAAACTGGTTGATGTAGTTTGCCATGTGCATGCTTCCTACTGTGTAATCTTGATGTTCAAACCGTCAGCCGGGGCGGTGCACGAGCCGCAGTCGGCCTGGCCCGGCGGGCCGGCAAAGGCGGCCGCTTCTTCCCATTCCTTGTCCAGGGCGTCAAGGCTGGTGTCTTCCTGTTCCTGGGCCAGGGCCTCTTGTATCTTCTCCGCGCTTGGTTTGACCCTCGAAAGCGCCAGCAGGGCGTCGAGTAGCACCGAATAGGATGAATTTCGCTTGTTCAGGCGGGCCGCGATAGTCGCCATGATGTCGATCGGTTCGCCGAGTAAATTGACGGCCTCATCGGCGGGGCACAAGGCCAGGAACTCCAGGAACAGCGGTATATAGTCGGGCAGTTCCGCCTGGTCGATGAAGAATCCTTTATCCTCGTAAGCTGAGGCGAGGTTAACCATTGCCTGGCCGCGGTCGCGTGACTCGCCGTGGATGTGCTCGAACAGGTGCAGGGAATGTGCCCGCCCGCGGTCGAAGGTTGAAACGTAGTCCTCCTGCAGTTGGTAAATATCGGCCGTCTTCAGCTCCGCGGCGAATGCCAGCACCCGCTGCAGGTGTTTCCTGGGCAGGAAGGCCTCGTCCATCAGCAATTGTTCACATTCATCCAGGTGCGCCAGCCATTCCGGTTTCGGGTAGGACAACAGCAAGCCCAGAACTTTGAAGGTTTTCATGGCCTCATTCCTTTACTACGCGTGGCTTGCCGCTCAGCGTGTTTTTGTGGGTCGGACCACCGAACAGGCTGGTCTTGGTGGCGCCGTCGGAGCAGCCATTGCCGAAGCTGAACCCGCAGGCGGAGCGCTGCTCGAATGCGATTTCATTGTCGAACGGCGTTTTACCGGCGTATTCACGGTGGTTGGTCGGGATCACGTAACGGTCCTCGTAACTGGCCAACGCCATGATCCGGTACATGTCATCGAGCGTGGCTTCGTCCAGACCCACCTGTTCCAGGATCTCGGTGGCGTTGACGCCGTCCACTGTGCGAGCGCGCATGTATGCGCGCATTGCGATCATGCGTTGCAGCGCTTCCACAACCGGCGCCTCCTTGCCGGCGGTCAACAGGTTGGCGAGGTACCTGACCGGGATCCGCAGCTTGCTGACGTCGGGGATGACGCCATTGCTTTCCAACTGCCCTTTCTCGGCCGCTCCCTGGATCGGTGACAACGGCGGGATGTACCAGACCATCGGCAGCGTGCGGTACTCGGGGTGTAGCGGGAAGGCGACTTTCCAGTCCATCGCCATCTTGTAGACCGGCGACTGCTGTGCCGCGCTGATCCAGCTGTCCGGCACGCCGTCTTTTCTGGCCTGCGCGATGATCGCCGGGTCGTTCGGGTCGAGGAAGATATCCAGTTGTGCCTGGTACAGGTCTTCCTCGTCGGTGGCACTCGCGGCCTCGCCGATGCGGTCGGCGTCGTACAGCATGACGCCGAGGTAGCGGATCCGGCCGACACAGGTTTCCGAGCACACCGTCGGGTCTCCGGCCTCGATACGTGGGTAACAGAAGGTGCATTTTTCCGATTTACCCGATTGCCAGTTGAAGTAGATCTTCTTGTACGGACAGCCGCTGACGCACATGCGCCAGCCGCGGCACTTGTCCTGGTCGATCAGTACAATGCCGTCTTCCTCGCGCTTGTAAATCGCGCCGCTGGGACAGGCCGCCACACAGGTCGGGTTCAGGCAGTGCTCGCACAGACGCGGCAAATACATCATGAAGGTGTGTTCGAACTGGCCGTATATCTCCTTCTCAATGGCCTCGAAATTGCTGTCCTTGCTGCGTTTGCTGAACTCGCCGCCGAGGATTTCCTCCCAGTTGGGCCCCCAGTCGGGTTTCTCCATGCGTTGGCCGGTGATCGCGGAACGCATGCGTGCGGTCGGCGTGGTACGGGATGCCGGCGCTTTTTGCAGGTGCTCGTAATCGTAGGTGAACGGTTCGTAGTACTCGTCGATCTGCGGCAGGTCCGGGTTGGCGAAAATCTTGCTCAGCAGGCGCAGCTTGCCACCCATTTTTGGCTTCAGCTTACCGCCGCTGAGCTTCCAGCCACCGTTCCAGGTATCCTGGTTTTCCCAGTTACGCGGATAACCGATACCAGGCTTGGTTTCGACGTTGTTGAACCAGGCGTATTCCATGCCTTCACGGGACGTCCACACGTTCTTGCAGGTCACCGAACAGGTGTGGCAACCGATACATTTGTCCAGGTTGAGGACCATTCCAATCTGTGCCCGGATTTTCATGTTAGTACTCCATCAAGGTGGTTTGTCGTGTTCAGAGCAAAGCAGGTGGCCAAAGACAAGGCACAGACCGAAAACAATGGCTGGCCCTTGCTGAGGGCTGTAACGTAGAATTTGGTCATCTGCTTTGCTCCCTTTGGGCGAGGCGTGAAGTGGTCGCTCGCCGTGTTGCGCCCCTTGGCAAGGGTTGGCCATTACCGGCGTGGCGCGCCTTGCGATCAATCACTTCCCGCCTCGCTGAATTCGGCAACACCACCTTGACGGAGTACTTCAGCCTCCTGGTCTTCACCTTCTGTTACGTGCCAGTCGATGTGATCGAGTTTCTTGACCACCACGAACTCGTCACGGTTGGAGCCCACCGTGCCGTAATAGTTGAAGCCATAGGCCAGTTGCGCGTAACCGCCGATCATGTGGGTGGGCTTGATCACGGCGCGGGTGACCGAGTTGTGAATCCCGCCACGGTGACCGGTGATCTGGCTGATCGGCGTGTTGACGATCTTTTCCTGGGCGTGGTACATCATGACCATGCCTTCAGGCACACGCTGGCTGACCACGGCGCGGGCCGAGATGGCGCCGTTGGAGTTGTAGAGTTCGATCCAGTCGTTATCCTCGCAATCGATCTTGGCCGCATCGACCTCCGACATCCATACGCAGGGCCCGCCGCGGCTCAGGGTCAGCAGCAACAGGTTCTCCGAGTAGGTGCTGTGGATCCCCCATTTCTGGTGCGGCGTGATCCAGTTCAATACCACCTGCTTGGCGCCGCCACCGTGGGCGTCGATCACCGGCGCCACCGTCTTGGTGTTGATCGGCGGTTTATAGACACACAGGCTTTCACCGAAGTCCCGCATCCAGGCATGGTCCTGGTAGAACTGCTGGCGGCCGGTCAGGGTGCGCCACGGGATCAGCTCGTGCACGTTGGTATAACAGGCATTGTAGCTGACGTGCTCATCTTCCAGGCCGCTCCAGGTCGGCGAGGAAATGATCTTGCGTGGCTGTGCCTGGATGTCGCGGAAACGGATTTTCTCGTCGTGTTTGGGCATGGCGAGGTGGGTATGGTCGCGGCCGGTGACCTTGCCCAGCGCCTGCCAGGCCTTGACCGCCACCTGGCCATTGGTCTCCGGTGCCAGTGACAGCACCACTTCCGATGCATCGATATCGGTCTCGATCCTGGGCAAGCCCTTGGAGACACCTTCTTCGGTGACCAGCCGGTTGAGGTCGCCCAGCAGTTTGACCTCGTCCTCGGTGTTCCAGGCGATACCCTTGCCACCGTTGCCTGCCTTCGACATCAGCGGGCCGAGCGCGGTGAACTTCTTGTAGGTGTCCGGGTAGTTGCGTTCCACCTCGATGTAGTTGGGCATGGTCTTGCCCGGGATCGCATCGCATTCACCCTTTTTCCAGTCTTTCACATCGAGCGCCTGGCCCAACTCTGCAGGTGTGTCGTGCAGGATGGGCAAGGCAACGATGTCGGTTTCCTTCCCGAGGTGTCCTACACACAGTTTCGAGTAGGTCTTGGCCAGTCCCTTGTAAATGTCCCAGTCACTGCGGCTTTCCCAGGCGGGGTCGACAGCGCGTGACAAGGGGTGGATAAAGGGGTGCATGTCCGAGGTGTTCAGGTCGTTTTTTTCATACCAGGTCGATGACGGGAGCACGATGTCCGAGTACACGCAGGTGGTGGACATCCGGAAATCCAGCGTTACGACCAGGTCCAGCTTGCCCTCGGTCTCGTGGTCGACCCACTCGACTTCACTGGGCTTCTGCCCGCCGGTTTCACCCAGGTCCTTGCCGAGCACACCGTTCTTTGTGCCCAGCAGGTGCTTGAGCATGTATTCGTGGCCCTTGCCGGAAGAGCCCAGCAGGTTGGAGCGCCAGATAAACAGGTTGCGCGGGAAGTTGCACGGATCGTCCGGCGCCTGGCAGGACATGCGCAGCGTACCGTCTTTTAATCGCCCGGCCACGTAATCGGCACTGCTAAGCCCCAGTTCCCTTGCCAGTTTTGACAACTCCAGTGGGTTTTCTTCCAGTTGGGGCGCGGAGGGCAGCCAGCCCATGCGCTCGGAACGCACGTTGCAATCGATCAGGCTCTGGTTCTGCCAGGCGGATTTATCCGCCAGTGGTGACAGGATCTCGTCCAGTTCCAGCTTTTCATATCGCCACTGGTTGGAGTGGTTGTAGAAGAACGAGGTGCTGTTCATATGGCGTGGCGGACGGTGCCAGTCGAGCCCGAAGGCCAATGGCAGCCAGCCGGTTTGCGGGCGCAGTTTCTCCTGGCCCACGTAATGCGCCCAGCCCCCGCCGCTCTGGCCCACG
>JAPHTE010000347.1 GCA_026196445.1 Lysobacterales bacterium | reverse complement strand
TGATACCTTGCGGCTCGAGGCGGGTATGAACCTGTACGGCCAGGACATGGATGAGTCCGTGACCCCGTTGCAGGCCGGACTGGCCTGGACCGTGGCCATGAAAGACGAGCGGGTTTTCATCGGCAAGGAGGCTTTGCTGAAACAGAAAAGCGAGGGCGTTCCCGATAAGCTGGTCGGACTGGTCTTGCTGGACCGTGGCGTGTTGAGGCCGGGGCAGAAGGTGATCACCGAAGCGGGTGAGGGCGTGACCACCAGCGGCAGTTTTTCACCCACCATGGGCAAGGCCATCGCAATGGCCCGGGTGCCGGCGAGCACCGGTCAAAAATGCCGGGTCGATATCCGTGGAAAACAGTTGGAATGTAACATCGTCAGGCCACCGTTCGTACGCAACGGTAAGGTTTGCGAGGGCATCATTTAGCAGCTAGAATTCTTTGCAGACCATATCCTTAATAAGGGCAGGAAAAATGAGCAACATCCCAGGCCACCTTAAATACACAGAATCCCATGAGTGGGTCGACGTCGATGACGATGGAAACGCGCGGATTGGTATCACCGACCACGCCCAGCAGGCGCTGGGAGACCTTGTTTTTGTCGAATTGCCGGCTGAAGGCGACGAGCTCAGCCAGGGTGATCCCTGCGCGGTGGTGGAGTCGGTGAAGGCCGCTTCCGATATCTATACCCCGGTATCTGGCCGGGTCATCGCCATCAACGAAGACCTCGATGGCGACCCTGCCATTATCAACGCCGATCCCTACGATGATGGCTGGTTGTTCGAGCTGGAGCTATTCGATACCGAGGAACTGGAAGGGCTCAAGGACGCGGAGGCGTACGAAGAGACATTGGAAGAATAAACTCGATCAATAATGAAAAACCCGCCATGATCCATGGCGGGTTTTTTTTGTGCCAGGATATTTTGTCGTTTAAGGCCTGGTCAGTATCTCGCAGGCCTCGGCGTATTTCTGCACGGTTTTTTCGATAATCTCTGGCGGCAAAGCCGGCCCTGGCGCTTTCTTGTCCCAGTCCAGCGTCTCCAGGTAGTCGCGCACGAACTGCTTGTCGTAGCTGGGTGGGCTGGTACCGGGCTGCCAGCTGTCCTGGGGCCAGAACCGCGAAGAATCCGGGGTCAGGATTTCATCCATCAGGTACAGCTTACCTTCGGCATCGAGACCGAACTCGAACTTGGTATCCGCGATAATGATGCCGCGTTGCAATGCATGGCGGGCCGCGTGCTCGTAGATCTGGATGCTGGCGTCGCGAATCTTGCCGGCCAGATCCTCGCCCAGCAGGCCGACGATGCTGGCAAAATCGACGTTCTCATCGTGCGTGCCCGCCGCGGCCTTGGTCGAGGGTGTAAAAATGACCTCCGGCAAGCGGTCGGCCTGGCGCAGGCCCGCCGGCAATGATATGCCGCACACCGCGCCGGTTTGCTGGTAGTCTTTCCAGCCGGAGCCGATCAGGTAGCCACGCACGATGGCTTCCACCGGGATCGGCTGCAGGCGGCGTACGATGACCGCGCGCTGTTCCAGCAGGGCCACCAGGTTTGGGTCGCCGAGCACGTCACCGAGCGGGATACCGGTCAGGTGGTTGTCGATGATGTGACGGGTTTGATCGAACCAGAAATTCGATATCTGGGTCAACATTGCGCCTTTACCGGGCATTGGGTCGGGCAGTACCACGTCGAATGCGGACAGGCGGTCCGAGGCCACGATCATCATGTGCTCATCATCGAGCGCAAAACTGTCCCGCACCTTGCCCTGGTGGATCAGCGGCAGCATGTTGAGCATATCGGTAGAGTAGGGTGTTGAAATATTCACCTGCTTACCTTTTACACTGTGAATGGTCAGTTGGCATTATATACTTGCGGCTTGCAGGGACACAGGGAATTTCCAGCTACATGGGTAACACCGGATTTAAAATCCCCGGTCATTGGTGGGGTAAGTTGATCGGCGGCGTCATCGGCCTGATGCGTGGCGGGTTCATGGGCCTGGTACTGGGCGTTTTCATCGGCCACTGGATCGACCGCTTCCTGGCCGGGCTGGGCAACGCCGGCCGCACCCGGGATGCATTCTTTGGCGCGATGTTCTCCACCCTGGGGCATATCAACAAGGCTGACGGTCGGGTCACCAAGGCCGAGATCGAGGCCGCCGAGCAACTGATGCGGCGGCTGCAATTGACCGAGGCCGAACGGCAACGCGCGATCCGCTATTTCCAGCAGGGCAAGGAACAGGGTTTTGACCTGGCTGGCACCCTGCGCGAATTTGCGCGGCATTCGATGCTGCGTCACGAGTTGCGCATCATGTTTGTTGAACTGCTACTCGAAGCAGCGGTGTCAGATGGCGCCATGACCGCGGCAGAACAAGCTATCCTGGTACAGGCCTGCCAGGCTTTGCATATCCCGGCGAACGTCTTCAACGCCATGCTGCGCGCGCGCCAGGTGGGCGGGGGTTCAGCTTACAGCGGCCAACAGCGGCCGACATCCGCGGGCCAGAGCCTGCAACAGTCCTATGCCACGCTGGGTTTGAATACCGACGCCAGCGCCCAGGAGGTCAAGCGCGCCTACCGCAAACTGGTATCCCAGTATCATCCCGACAAGCTCGTCTCGCAGGGCTTACCGGACGAGATGATGGAAGTGTCGAAAAAACGGGTGCGTGAAATCAATGCCGCCTACGACACTATCAAGGCATCGCGGGGAATCAAGTAAGATCGGGTAGAATGTCGAGCAGCACCCACGGGAGACATCCATGAAGCAGAGCAGTGTCATTTCACCATCGATCCTGTCGGCAGACTTCGCCCGCCTGGGTGAGGAGACACAGGCAGTACTGGATGCCGGCGCCGACTGGGTTCATTTCGACGTGATGGATAACCACTTCGTACCCAACCTGACGGTCGGCCCGATGGTATGCAAGGCGCTGCGCGACCATGGCATCAGCGCACCCATCGACGTGCACCTGATGGTACAACCGGTGGACGACCTGGTGATTGCATTTGCCAAGTCCGGCGCCAGCATCATCACCTTTCACCCCGAGGCCAGCATCCACGTGGACCGCACATTGAGCCTGATCCGGGAGCAGGGCTGCAAGGCCGGGCTGGTGCTGAACCCGACTACGCCGCTGGACGTTCTGGACTGGGCCATCGACAAGCTCGACATGATATTGCTGATGTCGGTCAACCCCGGTTTCGGCGGCCAGAAATTCATCCCCTACGTGATGGAAAAAGTCGAGCACGTGCGGGCCATGATCGATGCCAGCGAGCGCGAAATCCGGCTGGAAATCGACGGTGGGGTGACGGTCGACAACATCGGCGACCTGGCCAGTGCAGGCGCGGATACCTTCGTCTCCGGCTCGGCGATCTTCGGCAGCGGGGATTACGCCGCCACGATTGCGGCGATGCGTAATAGTATCGGCGACTAATGGGCTTTCAAAAATACCTTTGTACTTCGAATCTGACCGTCCGCGGCCGCACGTAACTTGCAAAATCCAACGGCAGGCGCGTAATCGTGAAGCCCTGGAAAACGGTGGCTGTCTCATCGAACAGGTTGTCAACCGACAGGTAAGCTGCCCAGGGCCCACGCTCCAAACCAAGACGGACGAAAACGTGATCGTAACTGTCGTTTTCGAGGACCAGCGAATTCGCGACATCCGAGTAGGTTTTCGAGCGATAGGTCCAGCGGGCGAACGCGGTCGCTTGCAGTTCGGAACCCGGCGACCAGGAATATTCGGCAGTCAATGACAACTTGGTTTCCGGCGTCAGAGGAATGCTGTTTCCTTGCTCGACCACGACATCACCATGCCAATCTAAAATGGTTTCCTTCATTTCGTTGTCGATCAGCGCCGCCAGCGCGCCAATGGCCAGGTTTTCCGTCGCTTGAACAGTGAGTTCGACTTCGGCGCCCAATGCCTCGGCTGCGCCGGCATTTGTCACGTATCCATACAGTCCCAATAGGGCCTGGGATATTTGCATGCTGTCCCAACGGTTGAAATAGAGGTATGCATCCAGTTTCAGCCTGTCACTCCAAAGCCGGCTCTTGAAGCCGGTCTCGTACGTCCACAGTTCTTCCGCGTGGTATTGCAACGGGATTACGTCGGAGGCATATGCGTTATTGACATTGATACCGCCGGCGCGAAATCCCTTGGCCGCCCGCATGAAGAACAGGTTTCGCTCGCCTGTGCGGGAAACGCCGATGGACGGCGCAAAATCATCGGCCGATTTCCTTTCGTCCTGTCCCGTTCCTGCGATCGTGCGCCAAACCACGGAACTGGTCAGCCGCTTGCGCGCGACCCTGGAATCATCCCGGTAAAACCGCCCGCCTGCCTGGATTGCCCAACGGTTACCCAGCTGGTAGTCGATTTCCCCGAACAGGGCGTAAGAGTCGATCTCAACATCGTACGAGCTTGCGTTGGTGTCGAGCAACCCAAGATAAGGCACGTCTGACTCGATGACCAGGCCACCGCCGCGTCGAAGCCGCCTGAAGAAAGCGCCGGCCGTCCAGTTCAATTTTTCGTTTTCCGATGTCAGTCGAAACTCCTGGGCCAGGCTGTCGATCGGCACGTCGCTTGCGAAATAGATGCTGCCCGGCGCCAGGAAGAATGCCTTGCTGAACCAGCTGAGGTCGCTCACCGAGTATTGCTCCAGGTCAAAATTGGAAGTGGCGGATACGAATGTCGCCCAGTCAAAGTCGTATTTGAGCGTGAGATTGAAAAGGCGGGACCGGTTTTCCTGGGGGGACAATCTGAGCGTTGGAGCGAACAAGCCCGCAGGTCTTTTGCTTTGTGGGTCGAAAAGACCGCGCGACGTTGCCCAGTTATTTGATTCCAGATCCAAAGCCTGGTCGATATATGACAATTGCACATCCAGCTCGTCGCCCGGCGTCCATCCCAGGGCGAGCCGGAGGTAGGAATGGTCCAGGCTGTTGGCGTTTTCAATGCCCAGGTCAGGTATGTCGATATAGCCGGGCAGGTCGGCTTTTGACAGGTTGATCCGCATGGCCAGGTGGTCGTCGATCAATGGCGCATTCAGCGTGGCCCTCAATCCGTAACCGCTGCCTCCGTCGGCGAGGGACTCGTAAGCGCCCACTACCAAACCACCGAATGCCGACGGGTCAGGCTTGCGGGTGATCACGCGGATCGTGCCGCCCATCGAGCTCTCGCCGAACAACGTGCCTTGCGGGCCGCGCAGGATTTCGACACGCTCGATGTCGAATAACCCCGTGTCAGGCTGCTCGTTCGGCTGGAGCGATGAAAGGGGAATTTCGTCCAGGTAGTAGCCGATTGCTGCCGTGGAATCGATCGAACCATAGGCGAGATTGGTAACTCCGCGCACCACCATCTGCACCCTGCCGGCATTTTCGCTAACCAGCTCGACGCCGGCGGCAAGGTCACCCAGTGCGCCGACCGAGCCAATGCCGGACTGTTCCAGGCTTTGGCCGGATTTCACATAGAGGCTGAGCGGGACTTTTTGGGCTGGGTTTTCACGCTTCTGCGCCGTGACGACAATCTCCTCGATGAG
>JAPHTE010000188.1 GCA_026196445.1 Lysobacterales bacterium | reverse complement strand
GTGCCTGAGCAAGCTGGCCTGGCGTTTGATCCGTTCCGGCAACGATGGCTTGCCCAGGGCTGCCGGCGGGTTAGAGCCTCTCATACGAGGCAATTGCGGTGCCTTGGACGGCAATTCCAGCCAATCCAATAAGGGCCTGGCGGCAACATCCGGATTCAAAACCTCTTTCACCAATCGTAACGCGTTTGCCGAACGTGCTTTCCATTCGTCCGGCTTTGACGTGATTTCGCGCAGCAGGCCTGCCAGTTCTTCCGGTCCGCCGATGGTCCAGCCGGCTCTGTAATGCTTTACCAGGTTGGCGATCGGCAAGTAATCGTTGCAGATCAACGGCAAGCCGTGGCGCAGGAACTCCAGTGAGCGGAAAGACTGGCTGTATTTTCTTTCGATGTTGTAGTTTGCGACTTCCAGTCCGATATGGGCGGAGGTGCGCAGGAAATGGCTGAAGTGGGAATAGGGTTCAAGGCCTTCGGTCGCTGTTCCATCGTCGCTTGTCCCGGGCTGTAACGGCTTGTTCCGGCCTTCGGCCTCCAGCACCGATTCATGCCAGCGATACTGTCCGCCGAACAGCACCAGGCGTGGGGCCGCTAACGATGGGTCGTCTTTCATGGACTGGATGGCTTGCCAGTATTCCCCGGATTGCCGCCATGGCCAGCTGACACCGCCGCCGACCAGGGTCCACCCGTCCTTAACAGGGTCGGATTCCGGACCACCAACAGCCTCTGCGGCCAGGGGCACGACCACGATAGGTTCACAGCCGCGTAAGTCAAACCCGGCGCCGAGCAAGGTGAACCGGAGCAGGTCACGTTGGGCTTCGGTCCCAGCCAGTACCAGGTCGCATTTTGACAGGTTACCCTGCAGTCGGAGCAACTCGGGGCCGACCCGTTCCGGATGTTCAAAAAGCAATTCCAGCGGTCTCGGTGCCACGAAGTCAACGATGACCGGCTGCGTGAGTTCAAAAGGTAACAGGTCCAGCAGTTCCCAGTAAGCGACCAGGATGGCTTCCGGTTGCTGTTGGGTGATGACGGACTGCAACTGGTCCCGGTTCTGGAAAGCCTGCGGGTGTCTACCGTCGCGTTGGTCCAGCCAGACCTGGCTGACGCGGTGGCCTGCGCCGCTCAAGGCACTTCCCAATTGTCCAGTGCGTACCGCGTTGCCGGTCGCGACCAGGTCCGGTTCCAACGGGGGCTCCAGCGTTATCAGGAGGATGTTCATGCTCACGGTAGTTGTGATACGCAGATTATTGCGCAATCAACACGTAACTGGCGAGACCGATGAAAGCAAAGATTCCGACCACATCGGTCACGGTGGTCAGGACGACGCCGCCCGCCAGCGCCGGGTCAATAGACATCCGCTTCAACACGACCGGAATCAGTGCACCGGCCAGCGCACCGGCCACCAGGTTAACGATGATTGCAACCGCCATGACCAGCCCCAGTCCCGGGCTGCCGTACCACAAGTAGGCAACAGTAGCGATGATGACCGAAAACACAATGCCGTTGAGTATACCCACCATGAGTTCTTTTCTGAGGATGGCCATCGAGTTGCGGGCGCTGACCTGGCCGGTGGCCATTCCCCTGATCATCAGCGTGAGTGTCTGCGTGCCCGCAATACCACCCATGCTCATGACCACCGGGAAAAGCACGGCCAGTTCGACGAGTTGGTCCAGTGTCGGCTGGAAGGCATAAAGCACGACAGCCGCCATCAGCGCGGTAACCAGGTTAACGCCCAGCCATACCCAGCGCCTCCGGGCGGACTGTACGACCGGTGCGAACATGTCGTCTTCTTCGTCCAGGCCGGCCGAGGTCAGCACCAGGTGGTCACCCTCTTCACGGATGACGTCGACGACGTCGTCAATCGTGATCCGGCCCAGAAGAAGTCCATCCGGACCGATGACCGGGGCAGAAACCAGGTCGTCGTGTTCAAATTCCAGTGCTACCTGGCTGGCGGACATATCGACCGGTATGGCGTCGTCAGCCCGGTTGGTCAGTTCACTGACCGTGCAGGCCGGATCCTTGGTCAGTACGTCAGAAAGTTTGAGTTGGCCGAGGTACCTGCCGGCGCGGTTGACGACGAACAATTGGTCAAAGGCGTCGGGCAGTTCTCCGCGCACTCGCAGGTAGCGTAAAACCACGTCCAGGGTGACGTCCGGCCGGACCGTCACCACGTCGGGGTTCATCAGGCCGCCAGCGGAGTCCTCCGGGTAGGACATGACCTGCGCCAGACGCTCACGGTCCTGCCTGTCCATGGCGCGCAAAACTTCCTTGATCACCGTATCTGGCAGGTCGTTCAGGATGTCAGCCAGGTCATCGATGTCCAGGTCGCCCATGGCCTGAATCAAGTCATCTGGCGAGGTATCGGCGATCAGGCCGGCGCGTACTTCATCGTTGACTTCGACTAACACGTCGGCGTCGAGGTCCACCTTGACGAGAGCCCAGACAGCCTGGCGTTTGTTCTGTGGCAAGGACTCGAGCAAGTCGCCAATTTCAGCCCCATTGAGGCTATTGAGGAGTTTGGTTACTTTTGACTGGACGCCACTGTCTAGCGCGTCGGACAAACGATCAAGGTGACGGGCTATCTTTTCGTCATGCTGATTTTCACGCATTGTTATCGCCAACCTCTGTTCAAGCTCGTTAAAAGCGGCCTTCTGCACTTTGACCGCCTGATTTGAGCGGACATTGTACCAAGTCGCCTTGTGGATTTAGGGAAATTTTGAGCCCCGGCCATACCGGTGTGGGCCGGGTAAAATCGAAAATGAGGATACTGATATGGGAATTGCCGAATCAGGAGGGGATCTCGCGGTGATGCACCTGCACGTTTTCATTAGCCTTGGCCAGCGCGACGGCCAGCTTCTCGGCCAGGTAGACCGAGCGATGTTTGCCACCCGTGCAACCGATACCGATCGTCACGTAGCTGCGCTGTGTTTCCTTGAAAGCAGGAAGCCAGGTACTCATGAATTGTTCGATGTCCCTGGTCATTTTCAGCACGTTCGCGTCTTTTTCCAGCCAGGACCGCACGGCTTCGTCCTTGCCGGTCAGTTCCCTCAGCCCGTCTTCCCAGTACGGATTGGGCAGGATGCGGGCATCGAACATGAAATCGACATCCTGTGGTACACCCGCCTTGAAGGCGAATGATTGCAGGACGATGGTCAGGCTGCTGGAACGCTGATCGACGAACTTCCAGACCTGGTGTCTGAGTTGGTGGATATTGGAGTTGCTGGTGTCGATAACCTGGTCAGCCTGCTGGTGTAATGGCTCCAGCAGTTTCTGTTCACTGTCGATCGCGTCGCTCAGTACCTTGTCACTGCCGGTCAAGGGGTGACGGCGGCGGGTTTCACTGAAGCGCTTTATCAGCACAGGTTTTTCCGCCGTGACGAACAGCAACTTGCACTCAATGCCAGCTTCACGCAATGACGCCATCCACTCGAGCACCACCTGCAGACTGGACTCACGTGAACGAGCGTCGATGCCAAGTGCAACCTTACGGTACAACTCGGGGTTGGCGGCCATCTGTGGCCCGAAGTAGGGCAACATGGCGCCGGGCAGGTTGTCGATACAATAATAGCCGAAGTCTTCGAGGGCATTCAGCGCAGTGGATTTGCCACCACCCGAGCGACCACTGACGATGATGACATCCTGTGCGGTGTTATCTGTTCCTGGCTTCACGTGTTCGGGTTGGCAAGCAGCTGCCAGAGCTCATTGTTGTCTTCGGCCTCACGCAGTTGGCTCACGAATCCGGCGTCGCCGAAGCGTTCCGCGATGCTTTCCAGCAACTTGGTATGGTCATCGGTGCATTGCTCGGGGACGACCAGGGCGAATACCAGGTCGACCGGTTGGCCATCGTCGGCATCCAATTCGAGTGGTTTGACCAGCCGTAAAAAAATGGCTTCTACGTCTTCGGTGCCATGGATACGTCCATGTGGCATCGCGACGCCATTTCCCAGCGTGGTGTTACCCAGGTGTTCCCTGGCGCACAGGCTCTGGAAGATTTCCCTGGAGTTCAACTCCGTATTCTTCTTGGCCAGTGTCAGGCTGATCAGTTCGAGCAAACGTTTCTTGCTGTTGATACTTACATTCGCAAGAATGCGCGGCGGACTGAGTAAATCACTATCTAGCATGGTGGCTGACTGATCGGGTGATTATGGGGCGTTGGTTGTTTCAGGAACCGCCATCCGTATCCATGGCATCATGTTTGTCATGGTGGTGGTCGGTAATGCGGTCTTTGTACCGGCGTACCTGGCGGTCCAGCTTATCGACCAGCATGTCGATCGAGGCGTACATATCCTTCGCAGTCTCGGCAGCGAAAATCGTGCGTCCGGCGGCTATGACGGTGGCCTCGGCCTGGTGTTGCAGTTTTTCCACGTTCAGGATCACGTTAATCGAATTGACCTTATCAAAATGGCGCTCAAGCTTTTGCATTTTTTCGGTGACGTAAGCACGCAGTGCGGGTGTTACATCGACATGGTGTCCATTGATATTAATCTGCATCAACCTTCTCCTTTCTTATCTGAACCCTACTCGTTAACGTAAGGCCAGTCTGGCACACCTCAATGGGGTGCCACACTGAATTTGCAAAACGGGGTGAAAATGGCGCACGAAGTTTCCGTCACTCGCCAGCATTGATTGCGTGCCACATACTTACAGTTTATACGTGGATTATCGATTTTGCTATCGTTTCGAAACTAGAATTCAGCGGACCTGCGATAAGCGCGGCGGCGCTCACTGGATGAGCCGATGCCGATGGATTCGCGGTACTTGGCAACCGTGCGACGGGCGGCACGGATACCGGTGTCACGCAGAAGCTGCGATATCTCCTGGTCGCTCAGTGGTTGCTCCGGTGGCTCGTTTTCAATCAGTAACTGGATGCGGGCCTTTGTGGCCGTCGCGCTGACCATGCCACCGGAGGTGGTGTGAACGTGGCTCGAGAAAAAATATTTGAGTTCAAAAATGCCCCTTGGGGTGAGCATGTACTTGCGTGTGGTCGCCCTGGAAACGGTCGATTCGTGTACGCCAACCTGGTCGGCGACATCCTTCAGGATCAGCGGTTGCATGGCGATTTCACCGTCTTCCAGGAATCCCTTCTGGGTATCCACGATGCACTGGGACACTTTCAGCAGTGTCTGGTTACGCAGTTCCAGGCTGGACAACAGCCAGCGTGCTTCCTGTAGCCGTCCACGCAGGTATTCCGCGTCCTTGCCACCGGATTTCCGTAACAGCGAAATGTAATACTGGTTCAGCCGCAGGCTCGGGTTGGCATCCGGGCTCAGCGTGGTCACCCACTTGTCACCGTCCAGGCGAACGTAAACGTCGGGTACCAGGTATTCATCGTGGCGGTTGTCATAACGGGCCCCTGGACGTGGTTCCAGGCTCCTGATCAATTCCAGCGCCTGCTTGAGCTTGCCGGCATCGGCGCCGGTAACGCGCATCATGCTTTCGTAATCATTGGCCGCGACCAGGTCCAGGTGATCACGGGCCAAGCGCAAAGCGGTGTCAACACCGGGCGTCCCCGATGGTTGCGCACGCAATTGAATGAGGATGCACTCCCCGGTGCTGCGGCTGGCGACACCGACGGGCTCGAGGCGTTGAACGCGGTGCAACACGGCTGTGATCTCGTCGTCCTCGGCGTGGATTTCGGGCAACAGGCTGGTCTTGATATCGGCAATGGTATCTGCCAGGAAACCGTCGTCGTCCAGTGCGTAGACGATGGCGGTTGCGATGGCGGCGTCCAGGTCACTGAAATGGGCCAGGCGAATCTGGGCAAGCAAGTGTTCGAGTAATGATGTATCGCTACTGTCGGCTATTTGACGCTCAGGAAAATCATCCGACCAGGCGGTGGAGTCGGTCCACTGCCCGCTTTCCACCTGCCATTGATCCTGTTCATACTCGCCACTGGAATATTCCTCGGCGTCCTCGCTCTTGCGCACCTCATCCTGACGGGATTCGAAGGACACCTTCTCATGGGCCTCTCCGGCCTGTGGCGCGTCTTCATCGCGCTCCAGCAACGGGTTGGCGTCCAGCAGTTCCTGGACGTGATCACGCAGTTCAATACGATTCAATTGCAGTAAGCGGATCGCCTGCTGCAACTGCGGCGCCAGGGCCAGTTTCTGTGTCAGGCGGAGTTGTAGGGACGGGTTAACCATGATTGAAAAGCAGGCGGACCGGCATCAGAGGCGGAACTCGTTGCCAAGATAGACTTCGCGCACCTCCTCGTTGGCCAGGATGGTCGCCGCGTTGCCTTCAGCGAGAACCTCCCCTTCGTTCAGGATATATGCGTGGTGACAGATACCCAGCATTTCGCGCACGTTGTGGTCAGTGATAAGGACCCCGATGCCCTGGTCGGTCAGGTGCTTGATGATCTCCTGGATTTCCCGCACTGAAATGGGATCGATACCGGCAAAAGGCTCGTCCAGCAGAATGAATCTCGGCCTGGCGGCCAGGGCGCGAGCGATTTCAACCCTGCGCCGTTCCCCGCCAGACAAGACCTGGCCCATCTGTTCAGCCAGGTGTGCCACACCGAGTTCTTCCATCAGCGTTTGCAAAATCTCGTTGCGAGCGAAGACATCCAGGTCACGGCGCAGTTCCAGTATGGCGAGGATATTGTCACGTACCGACAGCTTGCGGAATACCGATGCTTCCTGCGGCAGGTAGCCGACCCCTAGGCCCGATCGCACATTCACCGGTTTATGGGTGATATCCACGTCGTCGACCGTGATATTGCCTTTATCGGTCGGGATGAGCCCGACGATCATGTAGAAGCAGGTAGTCTTACCGGCGCCATTCGGGCCCAGCAGTCCCACCACCTGGCCCGGTTCCACATCTATATTGACGCCGCGTACGACTTCTTTCTTACGATAGGACTTGTGCAGGTTAATGGCTTTGAGCATGTCAGGTCCTAACTGTTGGGTAAGGTTGTGTCTGGATTATCTTCTGAAGGCTCGCCGCCACTGCTTTCCGGATCCTTGTCCAGCTTTTCGTCGATGACTTCCGGGTCGAGACGGATATGGATCCTGCCATTGCCGGTTTCATCCGCGCTGCCTTCGAAGTGCTGGATATTCAGGTCATAAGTCAATAATTCACCGGAAATCTGGTACTGCGGGTGCTTGACGTCCGCTTTGCCAGTCAGTGTCACGATCCCGCTGGCTACCTGGTATTGAATGACCTCGGCCGTGGCCTGGACCAGTCCCTCACCCTCGATTTCCTGCTCGAGAAAAGCTGGCTCGCCTCTGAAAATCAGGGAATTGACCCGCCCATCCACCTTGCTGACCTCGGCTTCCTCGGACTTGATGTGCAATGTACCCTGGCGGATATCCACGTCGCCGCGCAAGGTGGTGACACCATCACCCAGCGTCCCGTCTGTCGAATTCGCGTTGACCTCCAATGGCTGCTGGCGATCGGTTTCCAGCGCTGCTGCAATAGGGGTAACGCAGGACAGGCACAAAAGTAGGCCGGTGCACGCGGCAGATATTTTTCTAATTGACTGCATAAGTCGCTTCAACCTGTTGCTTCAGCATAAATGTATTGGTTTTCATGTCCAGGTCAAGACCGATGGCATCGAGTTGGTTGTGACCGTCAAAAATACTGACGGGTTTGTCAGTACTGGCTGTTTGTGGCGACACTTCGATCTGTACTTCCTCGGTATTGAGCT
The DNA here is from genome assembly GCA_026196445.1 of Lysobacterales bacterium. Lineage (GTDB taxonomy): Bacteria > Pseudomonadota > Gammaproteobacteria > Xanthomonadales > SZUA-36 > SZUA-36. Next base: position 6,225 of record JAPHTE010000188.1, on the reverse strand, counting down.
CGGCCAGGTTCCCGGTCAAGGGTTCATGTCTCAGGATGTTGACCTTACCCGACAAGTGAACGTGTTCCTTGTCAGCCGTCACGGTAGCGGAATCGGACGTCAGGTTCCATACCGTGCCGGGCTGCACCAACTTGAACACCGGTTTTTCGATGGTGCCCAACTCCATGGCAGGATCATTGCGTAGCAGCGGGGCGCTCAAATTGACCGTCGCCTTTCCATTTTCATCAAAAAACTGCAATTCAAAGTCGCGCAGGACGTAGTTAAGCTTGGGGTCGAGTCCTGAAACGGGGTGCTGTTCATCGATGTCCTGTTTTCGACCGGCCCAGAAGCTGACGGCCGTCAGGATGACCAGCAGTACGATTCCGCGTCGTGTTTTCCGGGTGATCATGGGGCGAGGATGGTATCCAATACGGCCTGCTCCTTACCCTGTGCAGCAAGGATCAGGTTGCAGACTTCCCTTACGGCGCCGCGGCCGCCTTTTTGCGTAGTTACCCAGTGGGCTTTCTGTTTGACCCTCGGTTCGGCATCCGCCACCGCCACGGCCAGCCCCGCACGGAGCATGACGGGCAGGTCAATCCAGTCGTCACCGGCGAAACAGGTTTGTTCCGGGTCGAGACCGGTCCGTTCCAGCAAATCCAGGTATGCACCGAGCTTATGTTCATGACCTTGGTATACGTGCTTGATATCGAGTTGGGCTGCACGTTGCGCGACCGGCTCCGACACCCTGCCGGTAATGAGGGCAACTTCGATGCCAAAACGTTGCAGCACCTTGATACCCAGGCCGTCGCGGGCATGGAAGGCCTTCATCTCGTTGCCGGCGTGGTCGAGGTATAGCTTGCCATCGGTCAGCACTCCGTCGACATCGAGCACCAGTAGGCGCACGTTGGCGGCGCGTTCGCGTAACGCCGGGTCCATACTGCTCATTCAAACCACCCCCGCCTGCAACAGGTCGTTGAAGTTCAGTACACCGACCAGCCGGTGTTCGTCATCGGTGACCAGCAAACCCTGTATCTTGTATTCCTGCATCATCTTGACCGCTTCAGCTGCCAGCGCTGTCGGATGAACTGTCTTGCCGCCGGGGGTCATGAGTTCAGCCATGGTCACCTTGCGCGGGTCGATCGGCTTGTCCAGGGTGCGGCGCAGGTCGCCATCGGTAAAGACGCCAGCAACCCGGAGTTTCTCGTCCGTTATTGCAACCATACCCAGACGCTTTTTTGTCATCTCCACGATGGCTTCCGACAAGCAGGCAGTGGCGCCAATCACAGGCATGTCGTCACCACTGTGCATGACATCCTGGATGTGTAGCAGCAGGCGTTTGCCGAGCTGCCCGGCGGGGTGGGAGCGTGCGAAGTCCTCGGCTGTAAACCCACGTGTCTGTAAAAGTGAAACCGCCAGCGCGTCGCCCATGACCAGCGCCACGGTGGTGCTGGAGGTTGGTGCCAGCCCTAACGGACAGGCTTCGGACCGTACCGAGACATCGAGGTGTACGTCCGCATGGCTGGCCAATGATGACTTGGCGTTACCGGTCATGGCGATTATCCTGACACCCAGTCGTTTGAGCAAAGGCAGAATCTGCCTGACTTCATCGGTCTCACCTGAATTAGACAGGACCAACACCACGTCATCCGCAGTGATCATACCCAGGTCCCCATGAGAGGCCTCTGCGGGGTGCACAAAAAATGCAGGGGTACCAGTGCTCGCCAGCGTGGCGGCAATCTTTCCAGCGATATGCCCTGATTTACCCATGCCGAGCACAACGACCCTGCCTTTGCACGCTAGTACAAGCTCGCAGGCGCGCGCGAATTCATCATCGATCAAATCAACCAGGCCAGCGACGGCCGCAGCTTCGGTGTTGACGACTTCACGGGCCAGGTTTTTCAGGGCGTGGTTGTTCATGGACGTATTCTACCCCGAATTGACCAAAAGCAGCGGACTGTTGGGATGGCGCTGGCGCAGTACACTAGCCGCGAAGTGGTAACTCCACGTGGCCCGAGCTCATCCACACCAGCACCATGTAGCCGATGAACATGGCTAGCAGCAGGCCACCGGAACGTCTGCCGATACGCCCCGGCCCCCGGAAGTCCGACGCCATCAGGTACAGGGCCCCCGTAATCAGGAACATGGCAGGGAAATCACGGGCCAGGAAGATGGGCAGCAGTTCGACCGGCCGGATGGTGGAGGCGATACCGAGCACACCCAGCAGGTTGAACATGTTGGAGCCGATAATATTTCCGATCGCCAGGTCGTCTTCCCTGTTCAGGGCTGCGGTAATCGCGGTCGCCAGTTCTGGCAGGCTGGTGCCCAGTGCAACGATGGTCAGGCCAACGACGGTGTCGCTCACCCCCAGGATATGTGCGATCGTGATCGCGCCGTCAACCAGGAAGGTGGAACTCACCGGCAATACGATGAGACCGATTATTAACCAGAACAAGGCGATTTTGGTGGGGACGTCCCTGGGTATCTCCGCATCGAATTCTTCGGCAAGCGGATCGGATAACGGTCGTTGCAAGCCAATACGAATAATCCAGACGACAACAAGCAACAGGAAAATCAACAGTGCCACACCTTCGGGGCGGCTGTAGATGCCATTAAGCGCCATCAGGAAACAGGCCAGCATGACCAGCAGCAACATCGGGTATTCACGTTTGAGCGCCGTAGATTCGAGACGCAACGGGAAGATCAGCGCCGTGGTGCCCAGAACCAGTCCCATGTTGGCGATATTCGAACCAATGGCGTTACCAACTGCCAGTCCTGCATTGCCCTTCAGCGTGGCGACGGCAGAAACGACCAACTCCGGCGCAGAGGTGCCAAAACCGATGATAGTCAAGCCGATGATTAACGGCGAAACGCCGAGGTTGCGCGCAGTCGCTGAAGCACCCGCCACGAGACGGTCAGCACCCCACACCAGCAGCAGAAAACCCGCCACCAACTGAATAATCGCTAGCAGCATGGCGATTGCCGGTCAGATCCCGGTTGTGGCTGGCGTTGAATCAGGCGTGGGACGGTTATCTGCATGAAAGGAGAGTTTTTAATGGCAGTAGAATCCATTATTATAACCGCTCCTGAATGGTCAAGTCTGTTTGTCCCGCCGATCAAGCAGGTCATTTAAGTTGCGAAATAAGAGTTCATGAACAGATCAGAGTTTTCTTGTTATTGAATGGTTTTCTGTATCGGTGACTCGATTAGGCGCAGCGTTGCCCGGTGACAAAGGACGGTAGCTTATGGATAGCAATACGATAGCGCAACTGATACGTGACGGTCTGCCGGACGCAGAGGTGACTGTCAGTGGTGACGACGGTGTTCATTTCGAAGCCGTGGTGCGCAGTGCGTCTTTCGAGGGTAAGAATACGCTGGCCAGGCACCGCATGGTGTACGCGACACTGGGAGAGTTGATGGGTAACGAAATCCATGCTTTGGGATTGCGCACGGAAACACCGGATTCGTGATCATCACGCTTAAGGAGCACTCATAGTGGATTGCATCCAGATTACCGGTGGCGTGCCACTTGACGGTGAAGTCTGGATCTCGGGCGCCAAGAATGCCGTATTGCCGATCATGGTCGCCAGCCTGCTCTGCGATGGTCCATCCTACATCAGCAATGTACCGCACCTGCAGGATGTCACCACCACCATGGAATTGCTGGGCCGCATGGGTGCCAGCCTGGCCATGGATGACGGCATGCGTATCGAGATCGACCCGCGCGGGATGCACCAGTTTGAAGCGCCGTACGACCTGGTCAAAACCATGCGTGCCTCGATCCTGGTGCTGGGGCCGCTGGTGGCCCGCTATGGCCGTGCAGTGGTGTCTCTGCCGGGTGGGTGTGCGATCGGTTCCAGGCCGGTCGACCTGCACTTGCGGGGCCTGCAGGCCCTTGGCGCGGAAGTTTCTGTAGTCAACGGCAATATCGAGGCCAGCGCCAAACAGCTCAAGGGTGCCAATATCATATTCGATACCGTCACCGTAACTGGCACGGAGAATATCATGATGGCGGCCGTCCTGGCCCAGGGCACCAGCGTGATTGAAAATGCGGCCCAGGAACCGGAGGTGGTGGACCTGGCCAAATTCCTGAACGCCATGGGTGCAAAAATCAGTGGCGCGGGCAGCAACACGTTGACCATCGAAGGTGTCGAAAACCTGCACGGAACCGAGTACTCGGTACTGCCCGACCGGATTGAAACCGGGACTTACCTGGTGGCCGGGGCCATCACGCGCGGCCACGTAAGGGTTACGCGAACACGCCCCCGTGACCTGGATTCGGTGATCGAAAAATTACGTGAAACCGGTGCAGTCATCGAGGTGGGTGAGGACTGGATCGACCTGGACATGAAGGGTCGCCGGCCGCTGGCAGTGGATATCACCACCGCACCCTATCCGGGCTTCGCCACGGACATGCAGGCGCAGTTCACTGCCTTGAACACGGTGGCCGAAGGCACTGCCATCATCACAGAAACGGTCTTCGAAAATCGCTTCATGCACGTCCAGGAATTACAACGTCTTGGTGCCAATATCAGGGTCAAGGGCAACACGGCCATTATCAGGGGTGTTGATGAACTGAATGGTGCTCCGATCATGGCGACTGATTTACGCGCTTCGGCCGGACTGGTGTTGGCGGGCCTGGTTGCAAATGGCACGACGACGGTTGACCGCGTTTATCACATTGACCGTGGCTATGAAATTATCGAGGAAAAACTCGGCCAACTGGGTGCGCGTATCCGGCGGGTCGCATCTCCCCGGAAAACGCGCTAGAAAGACCGCGCAATGCGGTTTAATTGACCTAGGTCGTAGTTCGAGGCCGATTTGCAGGTATACTCTCCACCCACGGGCGTACTTACCGGTGCGATGGATAGTTATTTTCCGGTTAAGTACATGAGAACGAGACTATTTGTTAATAAGTAACCCAATCTTTAAACGGCAATTCAACCGGAGAGTTTTTATATGAGAATCGGTGTACCGCGGGAGCGATACGCGGGCGAGAAGCGCGTAGCCACGACCCCAGATGTGGCCTCCCAATTAATCAAGTTGGGGTTTGATATTGCAGTGGAGTCCGACGCCGGCGCCGCTGCCAACTTTTCTGATGCGAGTTATGAAGCAGCGGGCTGTTCCATCGACACGGTGGATGGCATCTGGAGTAATTCCGACATCATTCTGAAAGTACGCGGCCCTGAAGATGACGAGGCGGACAGGCTGAAGTCCGGCCAGACGCTGATTTCTTTCCTGTGGCCTGCACAGAACCCTGAGCTGCTCAAGAAATTGACTGAACGCGGCGTCACTGCCATGGCGATGGACAGTGTTCCGCGTATCTCGCGCGCACAGAAAGTGGACGCATTGAGTTCGATGGCGAACATCGCGGGCTATCGCGCAGTCGTGGAAGCCGCACAGCATTTCGGGCGTTTCTTCACCGGCCAGATCACGGCTGCCGGCAAGGTCATGCCCGCCAAGGTGCTGGTGATCGGTGCCGGTGTTGCCGGCCTTGCTGCTATTGGCGCGGCCAAGAGCATGGGCGCGATCGTGCGTTCCTTTGATACCCGTCCGGAGGTCAAAGAACAGATCGAGAGCATGGACGCCGAATTCCTGATGCTGGACTTCAAAGACGAAGACGGTAGCGGTGAAGGCGGATATGCCAAGGTCATGAGCGATGAGTTCATCGCCGCTGAAATGGCCCTGTTTGCCGAGCAGGCAAAGGACGTCGACATCGTGATTACGACTGCCCTGATACCGGGACGGCCGGCGCCGAAGTTATGGACGGCCGAGATGGTCGAATCCATGAAGGACGGCAGCGTCATTGTTGACCTGGCGGCCGAGCAGGGTGGTAACTGCGAATTGACCGAGCCTGGCGAGGTGGTAACACACCACGGTGTGACCTTGATCGGCTACACCGATATGCCCAGCCGCCTGGCTGCACAATCCAGCCAGTTATACGCCACCAACCTGCGTCACTTGTTAACCGATCTGACTCCCGAGAAAGACGGCCAGATCAAAGTCGACATGGAAGACGAAGTGTTCCGCGGCGCCACGGTGTGCAAGGATGGTGAGACCACCTGGCCACCACCCGCACCGACGCTGTCTGCTGCGCCCGCCAAGGCCAAGCCGGCACCGGCTCCCGCCCCGGCAGCCGTGGAAGAGAAAAAGAAATCCGTTGCTGGCCCGATCATTGGCATGGTCGTTGCCGGTCTGGCGTTGCTGGGATTGGGTGCAGTTGCACCCGCGTCCTTCATGGCGCATTTC
>JAPHTE010000163.1 GCA_026196445.1 Lysobacterales bacterium | reverse complement strand
AGGAGCGGCCTCCGGCCGTGATTAAGTTACCAAAGGGCCGGAAATCACCCGGCCCTTTTTTAGGCGCCTGCGCTTCGTAGGAGCGGCCTCTGGCCGCGATTGGTTGTTGTGGGAGCGACGTTTACGTCGCGATTCTGCTCCAATCAATCGCCCGACAGTTTACCTGCGTGGCCTCCTGGCCCCGCAGCCCTCTGGGCTACCCTCACCTTCAAGCCGTTCAAACCCGCAATATGCGGGTTTATGTGGCCGGCCTCACAGGGCATCCTCGGCAATTGCTCCTGCATTGCTCTACCTCCTGCATCCATGCAGTCGTGCCCTGGTCGGCCTGAAACGTGCGTCCTGCACGTTTCGCCCCTGCCGTCTCTCAGGACTCGGTGCGGCGCTTTAATGTCGGCCACACCGGCAAACCACCGGGCGGTCATGCAGGAGCGAACGGTTGAGCAGGTCGCGATTGGACTTGGAAGGCAGTTCACTACTCCACGCCATTGAAACGAGTCAGCGTCAATTCTCTGCTGGAGTAATTAAAACTGAGTCAAATGTGTTCTAATCGATCCGAACAGCTATTCCTGCACCGACCCCTTCACCTTCGCCCGGCTCTGCCATGTTGGTCATGATCATCCTTTCCAGGGACAGCATCCTGATTTCATACCAGTGATCGAAGTCGGTGAAATCCGGGTTTTTCAGGTCACAGATCATTTCGCCGCGGTAGTCACAAAGCATTTCAGCAGCCTGTTCACCTTCGATATTGAAAATTGTGTACCTGACATTCCCGGGCGGGGCAGGTGTAAGTTGCGGAACCGGCGGATTGTCCTTGGATTTACGCGTGGCTTGCCAGTTAGCATTCTCCGTTGGAATGACATCAAAGACCAGTGGTAATACTGACGATGGCGGAGTGGTCGTGATGGCCCGATGACTATGATTATCAACGTCGGAGAATGCCCAGCGGCCCGTCAGGTTTGGAATCCTGACGCCTGTCATCCCCCACCCAACTAAGAAATCACCGTAGCCAAACTCCAACTGGTCATAAGGCACGAACAGCCCATCGTTGACCTTCACCTGGATAAGGCCTTCCGAATCCATCAGCATGGCCAGCTTGCCGACTACCTCTTTTTGTGGTGGATCACCAGGCGGCGGACACCCCAGGCACTGGCCGTCGGACAACTCCTTGAGCTTGACGAAATAGACATCTTCGACGATTCCGCCACCGCCAAACAGCCATTGGCTGTTACCAGCTTCATCGTAGATCAGGGGATATACACCCATGCGGTCGTTCTGGCGCGCCAGCAGGATGCCCTGTTTCTCCAGCCCTTCACCTTCGTAAACACCCGGTTCCGGCTTGATATCCGGGCCAACCGGGGCAGGGGAGCAAATGCATAGCAGGCTCACTAATTCTGTGTGTTCAACCCCGCCAAAACGAATCGTGACTTCGATTCCCGGGGGATTATTTACCCCGCCGTCAATCACGTCACTCATGTCAATCAATACGCGGTAGGGTGTAGCCACGTCATTGCAGGTGACGTGCTCAACGATGATTTCGAATTCAATCAGCGCCGTGTCTCCGGTGAACTCCCGGATGACCGGCTTTTGCTCACCCGGATGGCAGTCCGTGGACCACTCACCCGTGATTTCGATCAGGTAAGGCCCTAAACGCCCCGCAGGCTCAATGGGGTGAGTTTGAAAACGCGCTTGGGAAAAGTCCGCCCAGGCAGAATTTACGCAAAACAGTATGAAAATCAACGGAAGACGATAATTCATATCAAACCTCCCTTCCAACTTTAGAAATAGTTTAGCAGGTTGGAATCATTGAAGATTCGGGAAGGGATGAGGCGCTGATATCTTGGGGCAGGATGAACGGATTTCAGGGGTCAGGGTTCTATCTACACCTGGTCTATAAATGAGTCCAGTCGGGACGTGAACGCCGCTCCTGCAATCCAGTCATTTCACCAGTGCCGATTGGTGAATTCAGTCGCTAATTTCGGGGCTTGGGCCTTGTAATTTTTAGGCCGAATCTATATCATGCCCTCCTTGCTGATGCGGGGTGGAGCAGTCTGGCAGCTCGTCGGGCTCATAACCCGAAGGTCGCAGGTTCGAATCCTGCCCCCGCTACCAAGTATCTTGAAAAGGGTCCAGCAGGGCCCTTTTTTGTAGAGCCGGCTTTTGCCGGTGTCCCGTGCGACGATTGGATGGTGAAATGAAATAATTTTTTCGCATCCGCCCGGCTGGGCGCGAGTGGGTAGGTTCCGGTAGGTCCGGGGCCAATCGTCGGGGGCGTGTATGCCCTTTTTTTGTGCCCGGAGATTGTGTTTTGAGTGTGCAGAAGTTAAATGAATTGTTGCAGCCATTGGTCGAGGACCTTGGCTATGAATTTGTCGGGCTGGAGTACAGCCCCAACCCGAAGCATGTGGTGCTGCGGATATTTATAGACCGCGAGGACGGCGTAGGCATCGAGGACTGCGAGATGGTCAGCCGCGAGGTTGCTGCCTTGCTGGACGTCAAGGACCCGATCAGGAGCCAGTACAACCTGGAGATTTCATCTCCCGGCCTGGACCGGCCCCTGTTCACGCCGGCGCACTACGCCGAGTTTGCCGGTTGCGAGGCACAGGTCACCCTGTTTGCGCCGCAGGATGGACGCCGCAAGTTCAAAGGCCGCATTTTAGGTGCAGATGAAGATGGCGTTCGCATCGAACAGGACGGTTTAAAGGTAACACTTGATTTTGGAAATATCGCCAAGGCGAAGCTGGTGCCGGATTACGAGAAAATTCTCGCCGGGCACAAATCCTGATATTGATCACCAGGGGAACAGAGGCCCCCAAAACGGAGTTGTAAACAGATGAGCAAAGAAATCCTTCTGGTTGTAGATGCGGTGTCAAACGAGAAAGGTGTCAGCAAAAGCATCATTTTCGAAGCGCTGGAAGCAGCACTGGCATCGGCCACGGCCAAACGTCACAACGACGAGGTCGTTGCACGTGTGTCGATTGACCGGGAAACGGGTGACTACGAGACCTTCCGTTGCTGGGAGGTTCTCGAAGACGACGCCGAAATGGAGTCGGAAGACCACCAGATCCTGCTCAAAGACGCATTGGCCATCAACCCTGATGTCGAGGTCGGCAGCGTGATCGAAGAGCCGATGGAAAACGTGGAATTCGGCCGCATTGCCGCGCAGACCGCCAAGCAGGTGATCGTGCAGCGTGTGCGCGAGGCCGAGCGCGAGCAGGT
>JAPHTE010000260.1 GCA_026196445.1 Lysobacterales bacterium | reverse complement strand
TCAAAAGGCCGTGGGCAAAGACGACTTCCGCCGTATCCCCAACGGTATTGCCGGAGTGGAAAACCGCATGGAAGTGTTGTGGCACCACGGTGTCAACAGCGGAAAATTGAACATCAACGAATTCGTCGCCATGACCTCGGCCAACGCGGCAAAGATTTTCAACATGTACCCGCAGAAGGGCAGCCTCGAGGTGGGGGCCGATGCGGACATCGTGGTCTGGGACCCGGAGGCAAGCAAAACAATCTCGGCAAAAACACACTTCCAGCAGGTCGATTTCAATGTATTCGAAGGCATGACGATTAAAGGTTGCGCGTCCCATACCCTGAGCCGGGGCAAGCCCGTCTACGCCGACGGCCAACTCGATGTCAGGAGTGGTGCCGGACGTTACATCCGGCGCGAGCCATTCGCCACCAACAAGGGTTTTATCCATGTCTGATCTGTTTTACCCGATCCCTTCATCCCAGCTGTTTGAATGGGTGTTCACGGAACTGGAAACCCGTGATTCCATCTTCGGTATCGCGCGTCAGAACTTCTTTGTGCCCACTGCTTCCGATCCGTTCAAAACGACCGCTTTTGGCCACGCACTCGAAACCCCGTTTGGCCCGGCAGCCGGACCGCACTCGCAGATGGCCCAGAACATCGTCGCCGCCTGGTTGTGTGGGGCGCGCTACATCGAGTTGAAAACGGTACAGACACTCGATGAACTCGATGTGAGTAAGCCGTGTATCGACATGGAGGACGAAGGTTACAACGTCGAGTGGTCGCAGGAACTGAAGGTCTACCAGTCGTTCGACGAGTACCTGCGCGCCTGGGTATTGATACACGCCCTGCATCATGCGCTCGGTTTCCCTGGTGATTCACCCGCTATCGTGTTCAACCTCAGCGTCGGCTACAACCTCGAGGGTATCCAGCAGCCCAACATGCAGTGGTTTCTCGAGCAGATGCAGGATTGTTCAAGTTACAAAAATGACCTTTTGCAACAATGTGCACGGTATTACCCGCAGGTCCTCGAACTGGATATCCCGGACCGGATTTCCGACAACGTGACCCTGTCCACCATGCACGGCTGTCCACCCGATGAGATAGAACGCATTTGCGCGTATTTAATGCAGGAACAAGGTTTGCATACGTATGTGAAATGCAACCCGACGTTGCTGGGTCCCGAACGGGTGCGCGGGATGTTGCATGACCTGGGTTACATCGACGTAGTCGTGCCCGATTCGGCTTTCGAGCACGACCTGGAATACGCTGCAGCGGTGCCGATGATACGCTCGTTGAAGGCCATTGCACGCGAGGTTGGCCTGCATTTCGGCGTCAAGCTCAGCAATACGCTGGAAGTGGAGAACTTCCGCAAGGTTTTCGATGCCGAGGAAAAGATGATGTATCTGTCAGGCCGCGCCCTGCACGCGATCACCATCAACCTCGCTGATCAACTGTGGCGGGAATTCGACGGCGACCTTCCGATGTCGTTCTCGGCCGGGGCCGATTGCTTTAACGTGGCGGAACTCCTGGCCTGTGGTATGCAGACCATCACAACCTGCTCCGATTTACTAAAAACCGGTGGCTACCTGCGCCTGTTGCAATACGTCGACAACACGCGTGGTGCTTTCACGGACCATGATGCGACCAACATCGATGCATTTGTCACTGCGCTGGCGGATGGTGACACCGCCGTTAAAGCAGCCGGCGCCAACTTGAGCCGCTACGCACAGAAGGTACAAGCCGAACACACGCTGCAAAAGGCCGCGTTTCTGACCTCGCGCAGCAAGACCTCGCGTGAACTCGAATTGTTCGACTGCATCGAGGCGCCCTGCGTGGACCGTTGCGCCATTGACCAGAAGGTCCCGCAATACTTGCGTGCGGTCAGCGACGGCAACTATGAAAAGGCCGTGCAACTGACGCTGGAAGATAACCCGGTGCCCTGTATCCTGGGGCGGGTTTGCGACCATTTGTGCGAAACCACCTGTATCCGCACACACCTGGATGAACCCCTGGCGATTCGCGAGATCAAGCGTTTTATCATGGACCAGGAAACGCCGCCGGAGGCTGGCGGCAAACCCGGTCTTCCAGGCCCCAGGGT
>JAPHTE010000377.1 GCA_026196445.1 Lysobacterales bacterium | reverse complement strand
GCGCCATGATCTGGCCGACCATCGGCTGAAAAATGATCAGTATTTGCGCCACCGTCGAACCTTGGTTGCGATAGATGTGTGGCTGTGAAGCAAGGAACAACAGGCTGTCGCCTTCTTTGAGCTCGTATTCACGTTTTGCGATCACGGCCACCAGGGAGCCGCTCAACAGGTAAACAAATTCTTCCCCGGAATGCGTGATCTGGCTTGACGTGCTGCTGCCACCGGGCTCGATGCTCATCAGGAACGGTTCGATCTGCTGGTTGGGCAGACCGCTGCCGAGGTTTTCCATTCTGACACCGGCGGTTTCCGAGGTCGGCCGGCTGTGTTTTTTAAGGTGGATGACCTGCCCGTCGTGCTGTTGTTCAAACAAGGCCGTGATCGGTACGGCCAATGCAGTTGCCAGGCTGTGCAAGGACGAAACCGTGGGTGAATTATCACCGCGCTCGATCAGGCTGATGGCGTTGGTCGACAAGCGGCTCAACTCCGAAAGGGCGCGTAACGAAAGGCCTTGCTTGGTGCGCAATTCCCTGATGCGTTGACCTACGACGAGTTTTTCATCCATTTCCTGGTACCTTGGTTGTGCTGCTTAAACATTTATTTGAAAGCCGTATTGTATTGTACAAATATAATTGATAAATATACAATATAGTTGTACACTCGAATCATGCGAAGCAGACCTTGAAATGGAGGTTATTAACATGAAGATTGCAGTCGCATGCATGAATGAATTGGCCGTCAGCGCGCATTTTGGCCGCGCTGAAAAGTACATGGTATACGAGGTCGAAAACGGGCAAATCAGAAATAAAAAAATGCTGCCCAAACCCGGCCACCGTCACTTCTCCCAGCAGCAAACCGGCGGACAGGGACACGGCTCCCACCAAGGCAGCGGCTTTGGCCATCACGCCCGGTGCAAACACGATGAGATGTTTGAAAACATCAAGGATTGCGACGTGCTGCTGACCGGTGGCATGGGGCGTGGTGCTTACCTCGATCTGCAAAAGTGTGGCATCAGACCCATCGTCACCGACATTACGGACGTTGAAAAAGCAGTCCAGGCCGTGCTCGATGAAACGATTGTCGATCACACCGAAAAACTACACTAAAAACTGACCGGAAGAATCCAAACATGAAACCCCTGAAAATTCTAATCCTGGCTTGTTTGCTGGTACCAGCGGTGGCTTTTGCAGCAGGCCAGTCACATTTCGACGAATCAGGCACCATCAATGGCAATGTATATTGCGACCAGGACGAGGACGGCAAGTGCAACTGCGCTGAGCAGGGCATTGAAGATATGCATATCCAGATTTTTGCCACGCAGTGTGGCGGCACGCCCCTGCAGACCATCCACACGGATAAAAAGGGAAATTTCAGTTTCCACGTGCCAAAACCTGGCCATTATTATGTCATGGTCGACCTGGATTATGTCTGTGGTGGCCGGATTCCCACCACCCAAAACTGTCGGCAGGTCGACCTGCAGGCTGGTGAAACCGTGACGCTCGAACCGTTCGGCTATTCAATTTACGGCAAGTAACTTATAGCCAGAGGAGGATGGATACGGGCGGTGACCGGCTCCGGTCAAACTGCTGGGTCAAGTCGTTGCCTGTGGCACCATCGAATTAAAGGCTTCCCTTCCACATCAGCTGTCACCCGCCCCGGCTTGCCCAGTCCAGCGTGCTTGCCTAAGCTTAAGACAGCGAGCCTGCATTTTTCACTCGTCGCATCTGTCCTGCGCCAGCATTCAGAAAACTGGTGCAATATGCGGGCCGCTTTTCAGCTTGAACGAGGAGGTTGTCATGGTTCCCGCATTATCCCTATGGTTACCGGTTGTGCTTTCGGCGGTGTTCGTATTTATCGTCAGTTCCGTCATTCACATGGTATTGAAGTACCACGGTAATGACATGAAGGCATTGCCAAAAGAAGACGAGGTCATGGATGCCTTGCAACCCTTCAACATTGCGAAGGGCGAGTATTTCATGCCGTATATCAGCGATCTGAAGCAACGTGAGTCCGAGGAGTTCAAGGCCAGGCTGGAGAAAGGTCCAGTGGCGTTCCTGACCGTGGTGCCCGATGCTTATAACATGGGCGGGAAGCTGTTCATGTGGTTCGTATACAGCCTGTTGGTGGGGTTTTTCACAGCCTACGTGGCCGGTATCGCAATGGCGCCCGGTGCACACTACCTGGCGGTGTTCCGTATCACGGGCGCCGTGGCGTTTGTGGGTTATGCACTGGCGCTGATGCAGAACTCGATCTGGTTCGGGAAGAGTTGGGCTAGCACCCTCAAGTACATGGTGGACGGATTTGTCTACGCCCTGGTCACGGCGGGCACGTTCGGTTGGCTCTGGCCCTGAGCGTCATCGCCCGGGACTACCAGCCTTCGAAGAAACCGCCGTCAGCGAAGTCCCAGATCAGGTAAACATAGCCGCGCCAGTCGTAGCGTTCACGGTCATTCAAGGGCAATTCCAGGCCGGCGTTCAGCGCCACGTGGCCGCGCTTATTCAGGCCAATGCGGACCTGCGGCAATATGGAAAGCTGCACCGCGCTTTTCTTGCCCGGACCCGTTCCGCGTTCTAACGGCACCTCTGCGACCAGTTCCAGGGCCGGGAATACGGTTCGTGGCAACGGGCTATGCACCCAGTGCACGATACCGGCGAACTCCGCGCTGCCGTGATCGGAATCTTCCAGTGACATTTTCAGGCGGCTGCTGCCCTGGAATGTCCACTCATCATTGATGATCTTGCCGTAGGCCAGGTAGGGCAGCAGTTCCCATTCTGCCTCATCGTTGAGTGGCACACCGAGGTTGCCGCCCAGCGTGAAAATATAGCCGGCTTTTCGGTCGTGTTTCATGACGTACTTGAAGCCGGGTTCGAAGTGGCCGAATTCCCCGTCGCCGTCCCTGGTCTCGTGGGTGACCTCGAGCACGCCCTGCCAGCGCTGACCAATACGGAATTCGTATTCCAGCGTATTTTTCCACGTATCGTCGCCATCCTGGCCGGTGAAGCGCTGCTTCCAAACCCATTCGTCCTCGGGGAATGCTTTCTTGGTACGTACCGGCAGGAACAGGTTCAGCTCGCCATCGGGATAGTCGTGCGCACCGCCCAGGGTCTTGATGTACTCGAGCACCGCGTCGATATCTTCCTCGGCCAACGATTCACCAAAGGCGGGCATCTTGTCGGAGAAGCCCAGAACCGGGCCGCCGTGTGTCACGACATTTTTCCAGTCACCGGCCGGTTCCCGGCTGTTGAACAACGCATCTGAAAAGTTGGC